>JBEEMX010000096.1:0-9404 GCA_041192465.1 Pseudomonadota bacterium
GATCACCAGATCGGACTTCGATGCCAGCAGCGCCTTGAGGTACCAGTCCAGCGTCTCGGGCAACCGGTTGAAGTCGAACTTCTCGTCCTGGGGCACATTGCCCTGCAGCAGGGTCACCGAGAGTTCACTGCGCGCCCGGGTGAACTCGCCGCCACTCCACCCCGGCAACCCGGCCAGTGCGGCCACCGCCAGCATCGCCCCCAGCCGCTCCACCCACCCTGCAGACGCCAGGCCGCGTTGCACCAGCAGGCCCAGCGCCGCGGCCACTGCGCCCATGCCATAGACCCCGACCCAAGGGGCCAGCGCCGCCAGCGGACCATCCACATGGGCATACCCCGCCGCACCCCACGGAAACCCGGTGAACACCACCCCGCGTCCCAGCTCGGCGAGCAGCCACAGCGCGCTCCAGAGCAGCAGATCAGGCACCAGCCGCCCCTGCTGCCAGCGTGCGAACACGGCCATCGCCAGCGCCAGATACCCCGACAGCGCCGCAGCCAAGGCCGCCACCGCCAACCCGGCAAGCCACGCCGGCAGGTGGCCGTAGCGGTACATGCTGATGAACAGCCACCAGAACGTACCGCCCAGCCAAGCCACCCCGAATGCACCGCCGATCCACCCTGCCCGCCGCCGAGGACAGGCGCCGACCAGCCCCACCAGCGCCCCCACCGACAGCACCTGCAGCCAGCCCAGCGCCACCGGCGCCATCGACCACGCCTGGGCTGCGCCGGCCAGCATGGCCAGCAGCAGCAGGGCGCACCAACGCCACCGGCTCGGCGCAGGGTCCGCCATCAACCGCCCGCCATCTCGTCCAACGACAGCCGGACCACCTTGAACCAGCGCACCGCACCGCCCCGGGTCAGCATCACCGAGAAGCGCAGTGGCCCGACATCGACAATCTCGCCGCGCCGCGGCACCCGGCCATTGCGGTGCGCGACCAGGCCGCCGATGGTCTCGATGCCGTCTTCGGCCAGTTCGATCGCGAAATGGGCATTGATGGCCTCGATCGAGGCATCCCCCGGCACCCGGCAACTGCCATCGGCCAGTGTGTAGAGGCCGGACTCGCTGACCTTGTCGTCGAATTCGTCCTCGATCTCGCCGACGATTTCCTCCAGCACGTCCTCGATCGTGATCAAGCCGGCCAACCCGCCAAACTCGTCGATGACGATGGCCAGGTGGTTGCGGTTCGAACGGAAGTCGCGCAGCAGCTCGTTCAGGCCCTTCGACTCCGGCACGAACAGCGCCGGCCGCAGCAGCGTGCGCAGGTGCAGGTCCGGCGAACGCTGGACCTTGAGCAGATCCTTGGACATCAGCACGCCGATGATGTTGTCGCGCTCGCCCTCGTACACCGGGAACCGGGAGTGCCCCGTGTCGATGACGCTGGCGAGCACCTCGTCGTAGGTCGAGGCGATGTCAAGCAGGTCCATCCGCGGGCTCGCCACCAGCGCGTCACCGGCGGTCAGATCGGCCATGCGCAACACGCCTTCGAGCATCGAGCGCGATTCCGGGTCGATCAGCTCGCGCTTCTCGGCGTCGGCCAGCGTCTCCAGCAGCTCTTCCCGCGAATCGGGCCCGGGGGAAATGAATTCGATCACGCGCTCGAAGAGCGTGCGGTGATCGTGTGGAGTGGCCCGCCCTGGCTCGCGGCCAAAACGGGAACTCTGCTGGGGTTCGGACACGATCAGGTGCCGGTAGTGATCATGTCCCAAGAATACCCGATGCCAGTGCCTGCGAGGTACCGGGACGGCTCCTGTGTCCGAGGTCTGTGCTGTGGCGGGCTGGATACCTTGACACGCCTGGGGGCTTGACAGACATTCGACAATCCGGCTTTGCCCACAGATTCACAGCTCCGCATCCATCCATGTCCACTGGCCTCATCCCCGCGACCATCCTCACCGGCTTCCTCGGCTCGGGCAAGACCACGCTGCTCAAGCGCATCCTGTCCGAAGCCCACGGCCAGAAAATCGCCGTGATCGAGAACGAGTTCGGCGAAGAGAACATCGACAACGACATCCTCGTCGGTGACACCGAAGAGCAGATCATCCAGCTCAGCAACGGCTGCGTGTGTTGCACGATCCGCGAAGACCTGCGCTCGACGCTGGCCGATCTGGCGATGAAGCGCCGCAAGGGCGAGCTGGTATTCGACCGTGTCGTGATCGAGACCACCGGACTCGCCGACCCAGGCCCGGTGGCACAGACCTTCTTCATGGACGACGAGGTGGCCGAGAGCTACCTGCTGGACTCCATCCTCACGCTGGTGGACGCCGTACACGCCCAGGCACAGCTCGATGACCGCCAGGAAGCGCGCCGCCAGATCGGTTTTGCCGACCAGCTCTTCATCAGCAAGGCCGATCTGGTCGATGAAACCGCGCTCGACGCGCTGTCGCACCGCCTGAAACACATGAACCCGCGTGCCCCGCAGCGCCGGGTGAACTTCGGCGATGTGCCCATCGCACAGGTGTTTGACCTCCACGGTTTCAACCTGAACGCCAAGCTGGAGATCGACCCGGAGTTCCTCGCCGCAGCGGACCAAGGCCACGGGCATGGTCAACTCCACGGCCACGGTGACCACCACGGCCATGACCACGCGCCCGGCGATCCCTGCGACCACCCGCACCACCACCGCCACGACGACGACGTGAAGTCCTTCGTCTTCCGCTCGCACAAGGCATTCAACCCGGCCAAGCTGGAAGACTTCCTCGGCTCCATCGTGCAGATCTACGGCCCGAAGATGTTGCGCTACAAGGGCGTGCTGAACATGAAGGGCACCGATCGCAAGGTCATCTTCCAGGGTGTGCACCAGCTCATGGGCAGCGACCTGGGCCCGAAGTGGCTGCCCGGCGAGAAGCGCCAGAGCAAGATGGTGTTCATCGGCATTGATCTGCCCGGCGACGTGTTCCAGCAAGGACTGGCGCAGTGCCTGGTGTGAGGTGCTGCAGGTGGGGGTTCACCCCTGCAGTCGCTCATCCGGCACACACGGGCCGAGATGGATACAATCCGCGCGCCCGGAATCGGCCCTGACAGGTGGCCGCCACGATTTCACCCTTGATTGCCACCCGAGTCCCCCATGCCCCAGAACGATCCCAAGACTGCCCTGACCCTCGCCAACGCGTGGAAAACCAAAGCTGGACGCGACCTGACGGACGCCGAGCTGATGGCCATGCCCGAGAGCGAGTACATGAGCGACCAGCAGCTCGATTTCTTCCGTGCCTGCCTGAAGAAGCAAAAGGACGACCTGCTGGCCAACGCTGGCGAGACGACCGAACACCTGCGTGAAGACACCTCCATCGTCCCTGATCCGGCTGACCGCGCCACGATCGAGGAAGAACACGCACTGGAGCTGCGCACGCGCGACCGCGAGCGCAAGCTGCTGAAGAAGATCACCCAGTCGCTGAGCCGCATCGAATCCGGCGACTATGGTTACTGTGATGAAACCGGCGAACCGATCGGCCTCGGCCGCCTGCTGGCACGCCCGACCGCTACACTGTCGCTGGAAGCGCAGCAGCGCAGGGAACTGAAACAAAAACTCTTCGGCGACTGAGCACACGGGCCCGGCCGCACCTCCAGACATGGCTGACCCCAAGGATCCTCCCAAGAGCGGTTTTTTCCGCAAGGTGGTGCGCTTCGCGCTCAACCCGACCACCGACTGGGCGGACCTGAGCGCGGCCGGGGCGGACAGCAAGGAAGACGACTACGCCAAGTCGGAACTCAAGGCGATGATCGAACGCAAGCGGCGCAACGACTTCGTGCGCAAGCGCGAGTTCGACACGCTGCGCAAGATCCGCCGCGAAGGGCTGACCGGTGAAGGCTTGGCGGGGCTCGACGGCCTGTCCCACCTCGACGACTCCGAAGTGCGCAGCCAGGACAGCTACGCCACGCGCCCCGACAGCGACGATGTCAAGGACAAGATCGACGCCATCGAGCGCCAGATGGTCGGCGAATCGAACGGCTCGGCGCCCCGGCGCAATGCGGCCGTGACAGTGGGTCGCCAGGCCCCTGTGGCCCGCACCGAATCCTTCTTCGGCGCAACCACCGCACCACAGGTGATGGCCACCCATCCGCAGCTCTCCGACGCCTTCAAGCCGACGACGCCGATGCAGATGGAGTCGGAACTCATCGGATACGAAGCCCATTCCCGTGGCATCTCGCTGCGGCCCATGCCCACCGGCGCCTCGACACTGACGACCGGCTCGGCCCGTCTGTCCCCCAGTCGCATCAGCAGTGTGCATGGTCTGGTGGACGACAACCCGCCACACAGCGTCGAAGTCACCGAACTGGCACACGACCCTGATCTCGACGAAGCGGTGATCGCTTTCGCCAACGCCGATTTCGAACTCTGCGAACGCTCGCTGCACAGCCTCATCAGCCTCAGCGGCCTGCGGGCCCAACACGCCGAGACCTGGTACGCGCTGTTCGATCTCTACCGCGCCATCGGCCAGCAGCTCAAGTTCGAGTCGCTCGCGCTGGACTACACACAGCGTTTCGGCTGGTCGCCGCCGCAGTGGTATTCGCTGCCGCGGCTGGTGGCGGACGCCGTCGCCAGCGAGCGCGCGCGCCCGGCCCAGCGCGGCAACAGCCAGTTCGACGGCACCGTCGGCTGGGTCGCACCCGACTTCATCGATGCGGACGCCGTGACGCAACTGCGCTCGCAACTGCTGCAGATGCCGCTGCCTTGGGTGCTCGACTGGCGCCACACCCGCCACATCGACGCACAGGCTGCCAGCGCCCTGCACCGCCTGCTGAAAGACTGGGCGGACGAGCCGATCGAGATGTGCTGGCTCGGCGGTGACTCGCTGTTCACGCTGCTGGCGGATTTGTCGCCGACCGGCGTGCGGGACGCGGATCCGGCGTACTGGATGCTGCGCCTCGAAGCCCTGCGCCTGACCCACCGCACGCTGGATTTCGACCAGATCGCGATCGACTACTGCCTGACCTACGAGGTCTCGCCCCCTTCGTGGACACCGTCGCGCTGCGTGCTGCGGCTGTCCGACGAGACGGGCCGGACGGTGGCACCAGTGTCCAGCGTCGCCGAGGTCGTCACCGGATTCATGGAGTCGCAGACGCCCGACGAAGGCATGCTGGAGATCGCCACCGTCGAACTCAACGGGCAGCTCATCGGTGACATCAGCAACCTGCTCAAGGGCATGGACCAGCAGATTGGCAAGTCCACGCTGATCCAGGTGTCCTGCACGCGCCTGATCCGCGTCGATTTCATCGCGGCGGGTGACCTGCTGAACTGGGTGCTCTCGCGCCACGCCGAGGGACGCAACGTCAACTTCGTCGATGCGCATCGGCTGGTGGCGCTGTTCTGCGGCGCCATGGGCATCAGCGAACACGCCCGCGTCACCGTCCGGAACTTCTGATCCCTGCGCCAACCTGCGCGCCCGCACGGGCTGGCTGGCCTTTCACTGGAAACCCTTCCCATGTCCACCGAGTCCTATCACGGCACCACCATCGTCAGCGTGCGCCGCGGCAACACCGTGGCCATCGGCGGTGACGGCCAGGTCACGCTCGGCCACATCATCGTCAAGTCCACCGCCCGCAAGGTGCGCAAGCTGCACCGCGACCAGGTGCTGGCCGGATTTGCCGGCGCTACCGCCGACGCCTTCACCCTGTTCGAACGCTTCGAGGCCAAGCTCGAAAAACACCAGGGCCACCTCGTGCGCGCCGCCGTCGAGCTGACCCGCGACTGGCGCACCGACCGCGTGCTGCGCCGGCTGGAAGCCATGCTCGCCGTGGCCGACCGCACCGCCTCGCTGATCATCACCGGCAACGGCGACGTGCTGGACCCGGAGCACGGCATCGTGGCGATCGGTTCGGGGGGCGCCTATGCACAAGCCGCCGCGCGTGCGCTGCTGCAGCATACTGAAATGACCCCGGCCGAGGTCGTCAAGCGTTCGCTGGAGATCGCGGGCGACCTGTGCATCTACACCAACCAGTCCCACACCATCGAGACGCTGGACTGAAGCCGAGCCGACCATGAGCGCCATGACCCCGCAAGACATCGTCTCCGAACTCGACCGCCACATCGTAGGCCAGCACGCCGCCAAGCGCGCGGTGGCCATCGCGTTGCGCAACCGCTGGCGCCGGCAGCAGGTGGACGCCACGCTGCGCCACGAGATCACGCCCAAGAACATACTGATGATCGGCCCGACCGGCGTCGGCAAGACGGAGATCGCCCGCCGCCTGGCCAAGCTGGCGGACGCACCCTTCATCAAGGTCGAGGCCACCAAGTTCACCGAGGTGGGTTACGTCGGCAAGGACGTGGACACCATCATCCGCGACCTGGTGGAAAACGCCGTCAAGCAAGAGCGCGAGCAGCAGGTCGCCCAGATGCGCCACCGCGCCGAAGACGCCGCCGAGGAACGCATCCTCAACGTGCTCGTGCCACCGCCCGCCACAGCCGACAGCGCCACACGCCAGACCTTCCGCAAGCGCCTGCGGGAAGGCACGATGGAAGACAAGGAAATCGAGATCGACCTCGCCGAAACGCGCCCGGCGGTGGAAATCATGGGACCGGCCGGCATGGAAGACATGGCCGAACAGCTCAAGGGCATGTTCTCGCAGCTCGGCCAGGGCAAGCGCAAGACGCGCAAGGTCACGATCGCCGAGGCGCGCCGCCTGCTGATCGACGAGGAAGCGCAGCGGCTGGTCAATGAGGAAGAGACCATCAGCCGCGCCCTGCACAACACCGAGCAGAACGGTATCGTTTTCATTGACGAGATTGACAAGGTCACCAGCCGCAGCGAGTCACAGGGCGCCGACGTGTCGCGTCAAGGGGTGCAGCGTGACCTGCTGCCACTGGTGGAAGGCACCACCGTCAAGACCAGGCACGGCATGGTCAAGACCGACCACATCCTCTTCATCGCCTCCGGTGCGTTCCACCTGTCACGGCCGAGCGACCTGATCCCGGAGCTGCAGGGGCGCTTCCCGATCCGGGTGGAGCTGTCACCGCTGAGCGTGGACGACTTCGAGGCCATCCTGTCGAGCACCCACGCCAGCCTGATCAAGCAGTACCAGGCACTGCTGGCGACCGAAGGCGTGGCGCTGGAATTCACCCCCGACGCCATCCGCCGCCTCGCCGAGACCGCCCACGGCGTCAACGAGCGCACCGAGAACATCGGCGCCCGCCGACTCTCGACCGTGCTGGAGCGGCTGCTCGACGAGATATCGTTTGACGCACCGCAGCGGGCTGGCCAGACCGTCTCCATCGACGCGGCGGAGGTGGAAAAACGCCTCGGCGCCCTCGCCAGCAACGAAGATCTGTCGCGGTACATCCTCTAACACCAGGTGCGACCACCCCGGAACACGGGGTACCGGGCCGTCAGACCAGCTCGGCCTGGTCGGTATCATCAGCACCCATGCCCTCCCCCTCCGGCCCCGCTGCCCACAACGCCATGCCCTCCGGGGGAGCTGGGCCCGAGGCCGTTCAAGACCGGGACAAGCTTTGCCAGCTGGCCGACAGTGCGCCGGTCATGATGGCCTACTTCGACGGACCGCGGCAGCTCTGCACCTACGCCAACCGCACCTTCGTGCAAGGTCTGTGCGACCCTGAGCGTACCCATCTGGGACGTGCGCTGGGCGATGTACTGGCGCCCGAACTGGCGCAGCAGATGTCACCCGCGCTGGCAGGTACCCTGCTGGACGGTGAAGCACTCACGCTGGAGCAGCCGCTGCGGCTGCGCAGTGGCCAGCCGCTGTGGGTCGAGATGACCCTCACGCCGCACCTCGATCCGCAGGGCCGCCGCTCGGGCGTCTACGTGCTCATCGTGGACCAGAGCCGCCACCACGCTGCCGAGCGCGCGCTGCTCGAATCCGAGGAGCGCCTGTCCAAGTTCCTGCAAGCCGGCGTCGAAGGCATTTTCTTCCACCGCGACGGCCACATCGCCGACGCCAACCCGGCCCTGTGCGAGCTGGTCGGCTTGTCGCTGCACGACCTGCTCGGTCGCCCGGCGCTGATGCTGATCGCGCCGGAGCACCAGACCTACACAGTCCGGCAGCTCGATGCCCTGCAGGATGTCACCTTCGAAACCGCCGTCGTTCACCAGGACGGCACACGCATCCCGGTCGAAGTGATCGACCGCGGCACCATGCAGCACGGCGAGCCGATGCGCATGGCCGTGGTGCGCGACATCCGCGACCGCCACGCCACCCAGGCCCGGCTGCACTACCTCGTCCACCACGACGCGCTGACCGGACTGCCGAACCGGGCCGCCTTCCTTGCGCAACTGGACCACCTCATGGTCGCCGCCCGCGCCTCCGACACCCAGCTCGCGCTGCTCTTCATTGACCTGGACCACTTCAAGCGCGTCAACGACTCGGTCGGCCATACCCGCGGCGATGCGCTGCTGAAAACCACCGCGCAGCGCCTGTGCCAGTGCGTGCGCAGCACCGACCGCGTCGCCCGCTTCGGTGGTGACGAGTTCATGGTGCTGCTGCCCGGTGTGCGTGACCGCGACGCCGTGGTGCGCGTGGCCGGCAAGTTGCTCGATGCAGTGGGGGCACCGGTCACGGTCGAGGGCCAGTCGATCTCGGTCACGCCGTCGATCGGCATCGCGCTCTATCCGCAGGACGGCGACACGCCCGACGTGCTCATCAAGCACGCCGACACCGCCATGCACGTCGCCAAGGGCCGCGGACGCGCCACCTTCGCCTTTTTCGAGCAGGAGGTCGCCACCTCCGCTTACGACCAGCTGATGCTCGAAGGCGAGCTGGGCCACGCCATCACGCACGACGAGTTTGCGTTGCTGTTCCAGCCGCAGGTGCGCGCCCGTGACGGGCACCCGGTCGGTGTCGAGGCACTCATCCGGTGGCAACACCCGCAGCGGGGTCTGCTGGCGCCCAACGAGTTCATCGCCCTGGCGGAGCAGCACCGGCTGATCGTGCCCATCGGCGCTTGGGTGCTGCGCGAAGCGGCCCGCCAAGCCCGTTTGTGGCACGCTGCGGGCTGGCCGCTGACGGTGGCGGTCAACCTGTCCACCTTGCAGTTCCAGGCGCCCGATTTCGTGGCCTCCATCCAGGCACTGCTGGCCGAGACAGGGCTGCCCGCGGGCTGGCTGGAGCTGGAGCTGACCGAGCGGATGCTGATGGACGATGTGCCGCAGGTCTGCGCGCGGCTGCAACAGTTGCGGGCGCTGGGCGTGAAGCTGTCGGTGGACGACTTCGGCACCGGCTACTCCTCGCTGAGCCACCTCAAGGAACTGCCGATCGACACCATGAAGATCGACCGCTCCTTCGTGCAGGAACTGCCGCACCAGCGTGAATCAGCGGCCATCGCCAGCGCCATCGTCCAGCTCGCCCGCGGGCTGGGGCTGGATGTGGTTGCCGAAGGGGTGGAGACCGAGGCGCAGCGGACCTTCCTGATCGACCAGGGCTGCGATCAATTGCAGGGGCTGATCATCAGCGCG
>JBEEMX010000097.1:0-9388 GCA_041192465.1 Pseudomonadota bacterium
GCGGCACACCACCACCGGTGACCGCCTGCGCCCGGTCGCGGCGCTGCTGGCCGATGTCACCGCGTTCATGACGCTGCAGCCCGGCGACGTGCTCACGCTGGGTGTCGCCGCCGACGCGCCGCTCGCCCGGATCGGGCAGACCGCCGTGGTCGAAATCGACGGGCTGGGCCGACTGCACCACACCGTCGTGGCCGAAGGGAGCGCCGCATGAACCCGAGTTCCAGCCGCCGAACCGCCCGCGTCGCCTTCAGTGGCGCCATCCACACCGCGACGCCGCACCCGCAGGGCCTGCAACTCGCCGACGGCCGCGTGCTTGCCGAGGACGCTGTCGTCTGGCTGCCGCCATTCGAGGTCGGCACCGTCATCGCCCTCGGTCTGAACTACGCCGACCATGTGAAGGAGCTGGCGAAGGAGCTGACGCTTGCTGCCGACGGCGCCAAGGACGAGCCGCTGGTGTTCCTCAAAGGCCCCGGCGCGCTGATCGGCCACCGCGGCCAGACCCGCCGCCCGCAGGACGTGCGCTTCATGCACTACGAATGCGAACTCGCCGTGGTGATCGGCGCACCGGCCCGCAACGTGCGCGCCGCCGACGCGATGGCGCATGTGGCCGGCTACACGGTGTGCAACGACTATGCGATCCGCGACTACCTGGAGAACTGGTACCGCCCGAACCTGCGCGTGAAGAACCGCGATGGCGGCACGGTGCTCGGCCCGTGGTTCGTGCCGGCCGACGAGGTACCGGACCCGCACGCGCTCGCGCTGCGCACCCTCGTCAACGGCCGCGTGACCCAGCAGGGCACGACCGCCAACATGGTCAACGACATCCCCGCGCTGATCGAATACCTGAGCAGCTTCATGACGCTGCAACCCGGCGACGTGGTCCTCACCGGCACGCCGGACGGCGTCGTCAATGTCAACGTCGGCGATGAAGTCGTCTGCGAGATCGACGGCATCGGCCGGCTCGTCAACACCCTGGTCGGCGACGACCTGTTCGGAATCTCCCCATGCGCATCGACCACCTGATCAACGGCCAGTCCGTCGCCGGCACCGACTACTTCGAGACCGTCAACCCCGCCACGCAGGAGGTGCTGGCCGAGGTCGCCCGCGGCGGCGCGGACGAGGTGAACGCCGCCGTCGCCGCCGCGAAGGCTGCCTTCCCCGCCTGGGCCGCCCGCCCCGCCACCGAGCGCGCCGCGCTGATGCGCAGGCTCGGCGAGCTGATCACGAAGCAGGTGCCCGAACTCTCGCGCACCGAGACGCAGGACACCGGCCAGACCATCGGCCAGACCGGCAAGCAGCTCGTGCCCCGCGCGGCCGACAACTTCCACTACTTCGCCGAGATGTGTACCCGGGTGGACGGCCACACCTACCCGACGCCGACGCACCTGAACTACACGCTGTTCCACCCGGTCGGCGTGTGCGCGCTGATCTCGCCGTGGAACGTGCCGTTCATGACCTCGACGTGGAAGACTGCACCCTGCCTCGCGTTCGGGAACACGGCGGTGCTGAAGATGAGCGAGCTGTCGCCGCTGACCGCGGCACGGCTGGGCGAGCTGGCGCTGGAAGCGGGCATCCCGGCGGGGGTGCTCAACATCGTCCACGGCTTCGGGACGGAAACCGGCGAGCCGCTGGTGTCGCACCCGGATGTGCGCGCCATCTCGTTCACCGGCTCGACCGCGACCGGTCAGCGCATCGTCAAGTCCGCTGGCCTGAAGAAGTTCAGCATGGAACTCGGCGGCAAGAGCCCGTTTGTCGTCTTCGCCGACGCCGACCTGGACCGCGCGCTCGACGCCGCCGTGTTCATGATCTTCAGCAACAACGGCGAACGCTGCACGGCCGGTTCGCGCATCCTGGTGCAGCGGTCGGTCTACGCCGACTTCGCCGCGAAGTTCGCCGAACGCGCCAGGCGCATCACCGTCGGTGACCCGCTCGACGAGCGGACGATCATCGGCCCGATGATCAGCGCCGCCCACCTCGCCAAGGTCCGCAGCTACATCGAACTCGGCCCGAAGGAAGGTGCCACGCTGCTGTGCGGCGGCGTGGACCGGCCGAGCTACGCACCCGAGCTGTCGCCCGCGCTGCAACGCGGCAACTTCGTCTGGCCGACCGTCTTCGCCGACGTGGACAACCGCATGCGGATCGCGCAGGAGGAGATCTTCGGCCCGGTCGCCTGCCTGATCCCGTTCGAGGACGAAGCCGACGCGATCCGGCTCGCCAACGACATCCAGTACGGCCTGTCGAGCTACGTCTGGACCGAGAACCTCGGCAAGGCCCACCGCGTCGCCGCCGCGATCGAAGCGGGCATGTGCTTCGTCAACAGCCAGAACGTGCGCGACCTGCGCCAGCCCTTCGGTGGCACCAAGGCCAGCGGGACCGGGCGCGAAGGCGGAACCTGGTCGTACGAAGTGTTCCTGGAGCCGAAGAACGTCGCCGTCTCGCTCGGCAGCCACCACATTCCTCACTGGGGAGTCTGACCATGGGCACCCTCGCACTCGCCGCCAAGATCACCCACGTCCCGTCGATGTACCTTTCCGAGTTGCCCGGCCCGCGCCACGGCACCCGGCAGGACGCCATCGACGGCCACCATGAGATCAGCCGCCGCTGCCGCGAACTCGGCGTGGACACGCTGGTGGTGTTCGACACGCACTGGCTGGTGAACGCGAACTACCACGTCAACTGCGCGCCGCATTTCCAGGGCACCTACACCAGCAACGAGCTGCCGCATTTCATCGCCAACCTGCCCTTCGAGTCGCCCGGCAACCCTGAACTCGGCCGGCTGATGGCGCGGGTCGCGACCGACCTCGGCGTCGAGACGCTGGCCCATGACGCCACGACGCTCAACCCCGAGTACGGCACGCTCGTCCCGCTGCGCTACATGAACGCCGACCAGCACTTCAAGGTGGTCTCGGTCTCGGCGCTGTGCATGGCGCACTACCTCGACGACAGCGCCCGCCTGGGCTGGGCACTGCGCCGGGCGGTGGAGGACCACTACGACGGCACGGTCGCCTTCCTCGCCAGCGGCTCGCTGTCGCACCGGTTTGCCCAGAACGGCTTGGCACCCGAGTTCGCGTTCAAGGTCTGGAGTCCGTTCCTGGCGCACCTCGACCACCACGTCGTCGAGATGTGGCAGCGTGGCGAGTGGCGCGACTTCTGCGGCATGCTGCCCGAGTACGCCAGCAAGGGCCACGGCGAAGGCTTCATGCACGACACGGCGATGCTGCTCGGCGCGCTCGGCTGGTCGGACTACGACGCGCCGGCCGAGGTGATCACGCCCTACTTCGGCGCGTCCGGCACCGGCCAGATCAACGCCCTCTTCCCGGTGACGCCGCAGACAGGCGCCGCGATCCCGGCGCCGATCGCGTCGCGGGCCAAGGGCTACACCGCCATCAGCCAGCGGCTGTGACAAGGAAAACATCGCCATGCCGCACCTCGTCATCCTCTACACGCCCAACCTCGACGCCGCCCCGTCCGCCGACATGACGGCGCTGTGCCGGTCCCTCGCCGACACGATGCGCGCCCAGCGCGACGAGTCGGGCAAGGCCGTGTTCCCGACCGGCGGCGTGCGCGTGCTGGCCTACCCGGCGGCGCACTACGCCGTGGCCGATGCCGATCCAGCGCGTGATTACGGCTTCGTCTACCTGAACCTGCGCATGGCCCGCGGGCGCAGCACGGCCGTGCACCAGTCGGTCGGCCGGGCGCTCGAAGCCTGCGCCAAGGCGCATTTCGCATCGCTGCTGGCCGAGCGGTACATCGGCATCACCCTGCAGATCGACGAAGGCGCCGAGGTCTTCGACGCCAAGAACAGCTCGATCCATCCCCTCTTCCGACCCTGAGCAGACCCGAACCCTGAGCCCACCCATGCTGACCGACGACACGATCCAGGCGCTGGCCCGCCAGTTGCGCGACGCCCGCCAGACCCGCACGCCGCTGCGCCACTTCTCCGCACAGCACCCTGGCATGACCATCGAGGACGGCTACGCGATCCAGCGCGCCTGGGTCCGGCTCGAACTCGCCGCCGGCCGCACCATCAAGGGCCGCAAGATCGGCCTGACCTCGCGGGCGATGCAGCTCTCCAGCCAGATCACCGAGCCGGACTACGCGCCGCTGATGGACGACATGTTCTTCAGCGCCGGCAGCGACATTCCCATGAGCCGCTTCATCGCGCCGCGGGTCGAGGTCGAGCTGGCGTTCATCCTCGGGCGTGCGCTGAAGGGGCCGGGCGTGACGCTGTTCGACGTGCTGGCCGCGACCGACTACGTGACCCCTGCCATCGAGATCATCGACGCCCGCATCGAGCAGTTCGACCGCGACACCAAGGCGCCGCGCAAGGTCTTCGACACCATCAGCGACTTCGCCGCGAACGCCGGCATCGTGCTCGGCGGGCGGCCCGTGAAGCCGGACGCGGTCGATCTGCGCTGGGTCGGGGCGATGCTGTTCAAGAACGGCGTGGTGGAAGAGACGGGACTGGCGGCAGCGGTGCTGAACCATCCCGCGAATGGCGTGGCGTGGCTGGCCAACAAGATCGCGCCCCACGACGAGCAGTTGCACGCGGGCGACGTGGTGCTGGCCGGCTCGTTCACGCGGCCGACGCCGGCCGTGGCGGGCGACACCTTCCACGTCGATTACGGGCCGCTGGGGGCGGTGGCGTTCCGTTTCGTCTGAACACGCTTCACCGCCCCAACTGCGGCACCTTGCCCAGCGCCACCGCCGCCGCCGCATTCCGCGTTTCCACCCCGAGCTTTTCGTAGACATGCTCCAGGTGCTTTTTCACCGTCGCGGGGCTGGCGCAGACGATGTCGCCGATGTCGCGGTTGGTCTTGCCCTTGGCGACCCAGTAGAGCGCCTCGGCCTCGCGCGGGGTCAGCCCGAACGCCAGCACCAGCGCCTCCAGCGTGGCGGCGTCGTCGGCCTCGCGCAGCACCAGCATCCACTCGCCCTCGCCCGTCGCCTCGTGCAACGTGAAGCGCAGGCGGCGGCCGGTGCCGGTCTCCAGCGTCACCGCGGGTGAGCCCGGGACCAGGCCATCGACCACCCCGAGTCGCTCGGTCTCGCGCTGCAGCCACGCCAGCAGCAGTGTCGGCGCGCGCCGCCCGTCCGACTGGAAATGCGCCTCCAGCATCTGCCGCGCCAGCGCCGTCTGCCAGATGAGGCGGCCATCCAGCAGCCGCACCACCAGCGTCGCGTGGCCGAAGGCGTCTAGCGCGTTGCGCGCCTGCGCTTGCTCGCGGGCGGCCAGCGTGTGGGCGGTGATGCGGGCGATGACCTCGCGGGCACGGATCGGCTTGGTCACGTAGTCGGTGCCGCCCGCGGCGAAGGCGGCGACGACGTGCTCGGTTTCGGTCAGGCCGGTCATGAAGATGATCGGGATCGCGGCGGTGCGCGGGTCGGCGCGCAGGCGGCGGGCGACCTCGAAGCCATCCATGCCCGGCATCACTGCGTCGAGCAGCACGACATCCGGCCGTGCGCGCACGGCCCGGTCGAGTGCGGTCGGGCCGTCCAGCGCCACCAGCACCGTGTAGCCGGACTCGTCCAGCGCGTCGTGCAGCACGGCCAGGTTGTCCGGCACGTCGTCGATGATCAGCACCACGTCGGCGGTTCGGTCAGGCAGGGCAGGCAGGGCAGGCAGATCAGGCGAGAGAGTCATCAAGGGCCTTGTGGAGAAATCCGCTCATGGCGTCGAGCTGGAATTGCTGCGCCAGCGTGCGCAGCCGGTCGGAAAAGTCGCGGCACTCGGGCCGTTCGGCGTCCAGCACGTCGAGCAGGCGCAGCACACCGCGCACATGCCCGAGCGAGACGGCCTCCTGCAGCGCACGCAGCCGATCCGCGTCGGGCAGGGCCGCCGCCGGCACCGCCATGCACGGCACGGTGGGCACGGCAAGCGCAAGATCCTCGACCCACGCCAGCGCCAGCCGGCGGCCGAGCCAGTCGAGCAGTTCGCCCACCCGCACCGGCTTGACCAGGAAGTCGGCCGGCGTGATGCCGACATCGTTGTCCAGTCCCTTGTCGAAGGCATTGGCCGACACGATGGCCGCCGGCACCGCGCCCAGCCCCTGCGCCTGCAGCCGCCGCAGCGTCTCCCAGCCGTCGATGCCCGGCATCGCCAGGTCCATGAAGACGGCGTCGGGCATCGGGCCATCCGCCTCCCCAGCCTGCAGCGCCGCCAGCAGCGCCAGACACGCCTCGCCGCTGGCCGCCTGCCGGATCGTGAAACCCAGCGGCGCGAGCAGGCTGACGATCAGGCCGCGATCGACCTCCTCGTTGTCCACCACCAGCACGCAGCGGCGCCGGCCCGTGTAGCCGGTGCGCCGCCGCCGGGGCGCCTCGCGCTCGATCAGACCGGCGCGCACCTCGGGCAGGAACAGCCGCAGCCGGAAGGTGGTGCCGACCCCGGGCGTGCTCTCCACCGTGAGTTCGCCGCCCATCAGGTCAGTGAGCATCTTGCTGATCGTCAGGCCCAGCCCGGCGCCGCCGCTGGCGCTGGCGCCACTGGCCGATCCGCGCTCGAACGGCTCGAAGATGCGGGCGATCTCCTCTTCGGTCATGCCGGGGCCGGAGTCGATGACCTCGAAGCGCGCCATCTCACGGCCGTAACGCAGCCGCAGCACCACCTCGCCTTCACGGGTGAACTTGATGGCGTTGCCCAGGATGTTGATCAGGATCTGGCGCAGCCGCTTCTCGTCGGCCCGCACGCCTTCGGGCGGGGCCGGGTCGAAGTCGCAGCGAAAGCCGATGCCCTTGGCGGCGGCCTGCAGCTCGAACAGCCGGGCGATCTCGTCGAGCGTGTCGGCGAAGCGCATCGGGCGCACGTCCAGCCGCAGCTTGCCGCCTTCGATGCGGGCGATGTCGAGCGTCCCCTCGATCAGCGTGAGCAGGTGGTCGCCGCCGCGCCGGATCACGCGCACCGCCTGCTGGCGCGCCGGGGGCATCGCCGCGTCGTCCTCCAGCAGTTGCGCGTAGCCGAGGATCGAGTTCAGCGGGGTGCGCAGCTCGTGGCTGATGGTGGTGATGTAGCGGCTCTTGGCCTGGTTGGCGGCGTCGGCCTGGCGCTTGTCCTGCTGGAGCGCCAGATCCGTCTGCTGGTGCGAGGCGATCTCGCGGCGCAGGGCCTCGGTCTGTCGGTTGGCTTCTTCCTGCGCGACCTGGCGGCTCTTGTGGGCCAGCACCAGCCACCACGCGACGACCCCGGCCACCAGCGCAAGCGTCGGCAGCACCAGCGCCCGCCGCGCCACCGCCAGCCCGCCGAGCAGCGGCAGGGTCACCAGCATCAGCAGCAGGTAGTGCGCCAGCCCCTTGTCCAGGTACGGCCACACCGCCTGCGGCAGCAGCCAGCGCAGCACCGCCGACCACTGCGCCGCCAGCCCCGCCTCGGGCACCTTGCACAGGTCGTGGCAGCGGGCATCCAGCGTGCAGCACAGCGAGCAGATCGCGCCGCCATACGCGGGGCAGTGCGCCATGTCCTCACCCTCATAGGCACGCTCGCAGATGGTGCAACGCTGCGGCGCGGCGTAGCGGCGGTACGTGCCCGCCGCGTCAGCCGGCACGCCCACCCGCTGCGCCAGGTACCAGCGCCCGCCCGTCCACCACGCGATCAGCGGCGACGCCACCAGCGCCGTCACGAGCGCGATCAGCGCCGACCACGCCTGCGCCATGTCGCCGAACAGCCCCAGGTGCGCCGCCACCGACACCGCCGACGCGATGCCCATCGCCCCGACGCCCACCGGATTGATGTCGCACAGGTACGCCCGCCGGAACTCGATCCCCTTCGGACTCAGGCCGAGCGGCTTGTTGATCACCAGATCGGCGACCACGGCCATCATCCAGCTGATGGCGATGTTGGCGTACAGCCCCAGCACGTGGCCGAGCGCCTGGAACACGTCCAGTTCCATCAGCATCAGCGCGATGCCAGTGTTGAAGACCACCCAGACGACGCGCCCCGGGTGGCTGTGCGTCACGCGGGAAAAGAAGTTCGACCACGCCAGCGAGCCGGCGTAGGCATTGGTGACGTTGATCTTGAGTTGCGAGACGACGACGAACAGCGCCGTGGCCGCCACCGCCCAGCCGTAGTGCGGGAAAACGTATTCGTAGGCGGCGAGGTACATCTGGTTCGGATCGACCGCCCGCTCCACCGGCACCATGTGGCGGATCGCCAGAAACGCCAGCAGCGCCCCGCCCAGCATCTTCAGCACACCCGGCACCACCCAGCCCGGCCCGCCCGCGACCACGCCGGCCCACCAGCGCAGGCGGTTCTCCCGGGTCCGCTCGGGCATGAAGCGCAGGTAGTCGGCCTGCTCGCCCATCTGCGTGATCAGCGCGATGCCCACCGTCATCGCCGCGCCGAAGGCCAGCGGGTCGAACGCCGTCAGCCCGCGCTCGCCGCCGTAGCCGACCAGCCCGTCGAGCACGCCCGGGTTTTCACGGAACACGAACACGTAGGGCGTCACCAGCATCAGCGCCCACAGTGGCTGCGTCCACACCTGCAGGCGGCTGATCACCGTCACCCCGTGCGTCACCAGCGGCAGCACCACGGCGGCACAGACCAGGTAGCCCCACGCGGGCGGGAGGTCGAACGCCAGCTCCAGCGCGTAGGCCATCACCGCCGCTTCGAGCGCGAAGAAGAGGAAGGTGAAGCTCGCGTAGATCAGCGACGTGATCGTCGAGCCGATGTAGCCGAAGCCGGCGCCACGGGTCAGCAGGTCCATGTCCACGCCATGCCGCGCCGCATACACGCTGATCGGCAGCCCGGCCAGGAAGATCACCAGTCCCGTCGCCAGGATCGCCAGCGCCGCGTTCGTGAAGCCGTAGCGCACCAGCAGCGTGGCGCCCACCGCCTCCAGCACCAGGAACGACGCCGCGCCGCCGAGCGCCGTGTTCGCCACCCGGCCAATGCTCCAGCGCCGGCTGCTGCGCGGGGCAAAGCGCAGCGCGTAGTCCTCCAGCGTCTCGCTGGCGACCCAGGTGTTGTAGTCGCGGCGGATCTTGATGACCCGCTGCTGCGGCTCGGCGGACACGGTCGGAGACACCCCCGGGTTTGCAGGGGCTGGCCCGATTTCTGCCTGTGCAGGCAAGATCACTGCATCTCCGGCGGCACGCGTCATAGTCATGCCGCTCTCGTACTCAAGAAACGCACCAGCCCCAACCCGAACGGCCCACCGCCATGGAACTCACCCCCCGCGAGAAAGACAAGCTGCTGATCTTCACCGCCGCCCTGCTGGCCGAACGCCGCATGGCCCGTGGACTGAAGCTCAACTACCCCGAGGCCATCGCGCTGATCTCGGCGGCGATCATGGAGGGCGCCCGCGACGGCAAGACCGTGGCCGCGCTGATGAGCGAGGGCAAGACCATCCTGCGCCGCGCCGACGTGATGGACGGCATTGCCGAGATGATTCCC
>JBEEMX010000098.1:0-9358 GCA_041192465.1 Pseudomonadota bacterium
CCCTTCGAGCACGGCCTTGGCATACGGCCCGCCTGCGGCGCACATCGTGTCCATCCGCATCTGGTGGCCCGCCGCGAACCAGCCGCGCATCGCCTCGAAGTCGAACAATGTCTGCATCAGGTCGGCGTAGAGCGCCACCGAGTCGATCACCTCCACGGCCATGCCCGCCAGGCCGCCCAGCGTGGTGGTGCCGAGGGTGTCCAGGTCGAGGTCCGCGGTGTCGGACAGGGTCTGGTAGGCGGTGATGGTGGTGGTGCGCTGGTAGATCGCTTCAGTTATTTTCTCGGGCGCAGGACCGCCGTTGCCGATGTTGTACTTGATGCCGAAGTCACCGTCCGGGCCGCCGGGGTTGTGGCTGGCCGACAGGATGATGCCGCCGAAGGCGGCGTGTTTTCGGATCACGGCGCTGGCCGCGGGCGTCGAGAGCAGACCGCCCTGCCCGACCAGCACCCGCCCGAAGCCGTTGGCCGCCGCCATGCGCAGGATGGTCTGGACCGCCACCCGGTTGTGGAAGCGCCCGTCGCCGCCGAGCACCAGCGTCTGCGCGGCGCGCTGGTCCGCGTCCGGGAGGATGTCGAACAGCGACTGCACGAAGTTTTCCAGGTAGTGCGGCTGCTGGAAGACCGTGACCTTCTTGCGCAGACCGGAGGTGCCGGGTCGCTGGCCCGCGAAGGGCTGGGTGGGGACGGTCAGTGCGGACATGGAACGGGTCTCCTCGGGTGGGGTTTGTCGAACTTCACGTTTCACGCAGCACACAGGACCAGCACGCTGCGTGCTGGCAGCAACGCCGTGGTCGCTTCGGGTGCGCCGGTCGCGCGGCTGCTGTCGAACACGGTCTGCCAGCCGGTCGGGCCGGGCCAGCGCACCGGGCGGGCCTGCGCCTGCGGGTTGAAGGCCAGCAGCACGGCCGGACCATCCTGTGCCTCCAGGCGGACCAACAGCGCGCGGTCGTCCGGTTGTGCCCAGTCGGCACCGGCGAGCGGGCGGCCATCCGGGTGCCACCAGACCACGTCAGTGCGGCCCGTGGTGGTGTCCGGCGCGCCGCGCAGCCATTCGCCGATGCGCAGCGCCGGCAGCACGCGGCGCAGCGCAAGCAGGCGTTGTACCGTGGCGAGCAGGTCGTCGTCGCGGCCAAGCCAGTCCAGCCACGAAATGGCGTTGTCCTGGCAGTAGGCGTTGTTGTTGCCGCGCTGGCTGTGGCCCAGCTCATCTCCAGCCAGCAGCATCGGCGTACCCTGCGACAGCAGCAGCGTGGCCAGCAAGGCCCGCTGCAAGCGCCGACGCAGCGCCTGCACGGCGGGGTCCGCGGTCTCGCCTTCCACGCCGCAGTTCCAACTGCTGTTGTGGTGGTGGCCGTCGCGGTTGTGCTCGCCGTTGGCGTGGTTGTGCTTGTGGTCGTAGCGCACGAGGTCGGCCAGCGTGAAGCCGTCGTGGGCGGTGATGAAGTTGACGCTGGCGGTGGGCTGGCGGCGGTCGTGGTGGAACTGGGCGCTGGAGCCGGCGAAGCGGTGCGCGAACACGCCGCGGTCGCCCGCCCCGCGCAGCCACCAGGCGCGGAGGGTGTCGCGGTACTGGTCGTTCCACTCGGACCAGCCGGGTGGAAAGCCGCCAAGCTGGTAGCCACCGGGGCCGATGTCCCACGGCTCGGCGATCAGCTTGGTGCGCGACAGCACCGGGTCGGATTGCAGTGCGGCGAAGAAGCCCGCGTCCGCACTGAACTGCCCGTCCCGCCCGCGTGCGAGCACCGGCGCCAGATCGAAGCGGAAGCCGTCCACGCCGTAATGCTGCACCCAGTGCCGCAGCGAACCGAGCACCAGCTCCACCACCCGCGGCTCGGCCAGATTCAGGCAGTTGCCGCAGCCGGTCCAGTTCACGTACTGGTCACGCCGTCCGGTACCGTGCGGGTCGAGGTGGTAGTAGCGGGCGTTCGCCAGACCGCGCATCGACAGCGTGGGGCCATGTTCGTCGGTCTCGGCGGTGTGGTTGAACACGACATCGAGCACCACCTCCAGCCCCGCCGCATGGGCCGCGCGCACCATCTCGCGGCACTCGGATTCCGCGCTGGTACCGGGCGTGCCGCTCCAGTAGCGCGGCTCCGGCGCCAGAAACGCGATGCTCGAATAGCCCCAGTGGTTGCGCAGCCCGAGTTGCTGCAGGCGCGCCTCGTCGGCGCGGGCGTGGACCGGCAGCAGGCTCAGGCTCGTGACGCCCAGCGTGCGCCAGTGGTCCAGCAGCACGGGATGGCCCAGTGCCGCGTAACTGCCACGCAGCGCCTCGGGGATGTCCGGGTGGCGCATCGAGGTCGAGCGCACATGCAGCTCGCACAGCACGGTCTCGGCGGCCGGATGGTGCGGGCGCTCGTGGTCGGCCACCGCCACGGTCGGCGCCACCACCCGCGCCTTGAGCGCCACGGCGGCGTTGTCCCGCGTGTCGGGCTGGGGGGGATCGGCTTCGCTGTGGCCGAGGTAGAGGCTCAGGTCGGCGTCCGGCGTTCCGCCATAGCAGCCCACGACGGATTTCGCCCATGGATCGAGCAGCACCTTGGCCGGGTTGAACCGGTGCCCCTGCGCCAGATCCCATGGCCCATGCGCCCGCAGCCCGTACACCAGCCCCGGCGCCGCACCGATGAGCAGGCCATGCCACACGCCATCGGTGCAGACGGGCAGGTCATGCCGCGCCAGCGCCTGCATGCCATCCGCATCGAACAGGCACAGCTCCAGCCGCGTGGCATCCGGCGCCCACACGGCGAAGTTCACGCCCTGCGGCAACACCTCGGCCCCCAGTGGCCACGGTGATCCCGACGCCAGCCGCTGCCCCTGCATCGACACGGACATCAATCGCACACCAGCATCAGCGTGGCCAGCGGCGGCAACGTCACGGTGATCGACTGCGCCTGCCCGTGCCACGCGATCGGCTCGCTGTGCATCAGGCCGTTGCCCACGCCCGAGCCGCCGTAGACGCTCAGGTCGGTGTTGATCAGCTCGCGCCAGACACCCGCAGTCGGCACGCCGATGCGCCAGCCGCGGTGGACCACCGGCGTCAGGCTGCTGATGACCACGACGCGCTGCCCGTTGGCCGCCCGGCGCTCGAACACCAGCACCGAATGTTCGGCATCGCTGTGGTTGATCCACGCGAACCCGTCGGCGCTGACATCGCGCTGGTGCAGCGCAGGGTAGTGGCGCAGCACGGCGTTCAGGTCGCGCACCAGCCGCTGCACGCCGCTGTGCAGGGGCCGCTCCAGCAGGTGCCACGGCAGGCTGGCGTCGGCGTTCCACTCGGTGTTCTGGCCGAACTCGCAGCCCATGAACAGCAGCTTCTTGCCGGGGTGTGCCCACATGAAGCCGTAGTAGGCACGCAGGTTGGCGAACTTCTGCCACTCGTCGCCCGGCATTTTCTGCAGCAGCGATCCCTTGCCATGCACCACCTCGTCGTGCGAGAGCGGCAGCAGGAAGTTCTCGCTGAACGCGTACATCAGCGAGAAGCGGATCTGGTCGTGGTGGTACTTGCGGTACAGCGGGTCACACGCGAAGTAGCTCAGCGTGTCGTTCATCCAGCCCATGTTCCACTTGAAATGGAAACCCAGGCCACCGGACTGCAGATCCGGCGACGGCGGGCGCGTCACCATCGGGAAGGCGGTCGATTCCTCGGCCACGGTCATCGCTTCAGGACGCTGGGTGCCGACGATGTGGTTGACACGGCGCAGGAACTCGATGGCCTCCAGGTTCTCGCGCCCACCGTCCTTGTTCGGAATCCACTCGCCCTGCTTGCGGCTGTAGTCGCGGTACAGCATCGAGGCCACCGCGTCCACGCGCAGCCCGTCGATGCCGAACCGCTCGATCCAGTACAGCGCGTTGCCCACGAGGTAGTTGCGCACCTCCGCCCGGCCGAAGTTGTAGATCAGCGTGTTCCAGTCCTGGTGGAAGCCTTCGCGCGGATCGGCGTGTTCGTACAGGTGCGTGCCGTCGAAGTTCGCCAGACCGAAGGCATCGGTCGGGAAATGCGCCGGCACCCAGTCGAGGATCACGCCCAGCCCGGCCTCGTGCGCGGCATCGACGAAGGCGCGGAAGTCCCACGGCGTGCCGAAGCGCGAGGTCGGCGCGTACAGGCCCGTCGGCTGGTAGCCCCAGGAGCCGTCGAACGGGTGTTCGTGGATCGGCAGCAGCTCGATGTGCGTGAAGCCCATGTCGCGCACGTAGGGGACCAACTGTTCGGCGAGTTCGCGGTAGGTCAGCCACTCGGTGCCGCCCGTGCCCGGGCCATCGTCCTTGCGCTTCCAGGAACCGAGGTGGACTTCGTAGACCGAGATGGGCGCATCCAGGGCATTGGCCCGCTGGCGCTGTTCGCTGATGGCCACGCCGGGGAGCAGGCGCTGCACGACCGAAGCGGTCTGCGGCCGGATTTCGGCGCGGAAGGCGAAGGGATCGGCCTTGGAATGCACCGCGCCGTCGGCCCCGAGAATCTCGAACTTGTAGAGATCGCCCTCGCCCACCTGCGGCACGAAGACTTCCCACACGCCGCATTCGTGCCGCAGCCGCATCATGTGGCGGCGGCCGTCCCACTGGTTGAAGTTGCCGACCACCGACACCCGCCGCGCACTCGGCGCCCAGACGGCGAAGCGCGTGCCGGCCACGCCGTCCACGGTGTTGAGGTGCGCGCCGAGCCACTCGTAGGGGCGGTGGTGCGTGCCTTCGGCGAGGAGGTAGATGTCGGCTTCGGTGATGAGCGCGGGGAATCGGTACGGGTCTTCCAGCTCGGTGGTGTGCGCCGGCTGGCCGTCATGGGCGCGCCATTGAACGCGCAGCCGGTAGGCAAACGGGTTACGCCGCCGCGGGATGGCACCGGTGAACAAATCGCTGCCGTCCTGCCGCGTCAGCTCGCACAGGCAGCGGTCCAGCGTGTCGAGCAGCTCCACCCGTTCCGCCATCGGCAACAGCGCCCGCGCCACCAGCGCCGTGCCGGTGTGGTGCATGCCGAGCACGGCGAACGGATCGCCATGGTCGGCGCGCATCAACGCCGCCAGCGTGTCGGCATCGACGCGGCCGATGTCCGGCGGCGCCTGGTGTACAGCGGGGGTGGACGCCGTGGCGACAGCCTTGCGGACAGGTGGCTTGGCGGCGGGGGCCTTGGCAGCGGTGGTCTTGGAGGTGGTCTTGCTCGGCATGGTTCAGTGCTCGTGGCTGGACGACTGCAGACACAGTGCGCCGAAGGGGGACAGGGTGATCCGCGCGGTGTCCGTGTCGAGACGGGCGCCGGTCAGCGGAGCGTGGGGGGCAATGCAGGCACGGTGCCAGCCGTCGGGCACCGGGAGCGTGGCGGCGGTGGCACTGAAATTGAATGCGAACAGCAGCCGTTCGGCGCCAGGCTCGTCCGGCAAGCGGCGCTCGAACACGAGCACGTCGTCGGCGTCCGTGTCCAGGAAGCGCAGCGCGCCCGCCCGGACCACCGCCGACCCCCGGCGCCACGCCAGCAGCGCACGGGTGGCGTGCAGCAGCGAATCCGCGTCGGCCTCCTGCACATCGACCGCCAGCGCCCGCTGCACCGCCGACACCGGCAGCCACGGCTCGACCGGCGAAAACCCGCCCTGCGCATCGGCAGCCACCCACGGCATCGGCGTGCGGCAACCGTCGCGGCCCTTGAATTCCGGCCAGAACGCCATGCCGTAGGGATCTTGCAGCCGCTCGAAGGGCACGTCCGCTTCCGGCAGGCCCAGCTCTTCGCCCTGGTACAGACACACGCTGCCGCGCAGGCTCAGCAACATCGACAGCAGCAACCGTGCTTGCCGCGGATCAGTCTGTCCGTCCACCGACCAGCGCGTGGCGATGCGCGGCACGTCGTGGTTCGACAGTGCCCAGCAGCCCCAGCCGCCGGTGCGGGCGATTTCCTGCTCCAGTGCCTCGACTTCGCCGCGCAGGTGGGCGGGCGAGCTGCGGCTGGTCAGCAGGCTGAAGCTGTAGGCCATGTGCAGGCGTTTGCCGGCCTCGGTGTAGTCGGCCATGATCGGCGGGGAGTGTTCGTCACCCACCTCGCCGATGCTGGCAGCGCCAAACGCATCGAGCACGCCGCGCAGGCGTTCCAGGAACACGAGGTTCTCGGGCTGGCTCTTGTCGTGGAGATGCCGCTGCATCGCGTACGGGTTGTCGGCGCGCACAGTACTCACGTCACCGCCGTCGGCCGCCGGGTTGTCGCGCAGCAAGGCGTCATGTACCTGGTGGTTGCAGGCGTCGAAGCGGAACCCATCCACACCCTTCTCGCACCAGAACCGCACCTCGCCCAGCACGGCGTCCTGCACCGCCGGGTTGTGGAAGTTCAGGTCGGGCTGCGAGGTGAGGAAGCTATGGAGGTAGTACTGCCGGCGCCGCGTGTCCCACTGCCAGGCCGAGCCGCCGAAGACGCTGAGCCAGTTGTTGGGGGGCGTGCCGTCCGGCTTGGCATCGGCCCACACGTACCAGTCGTGCTTCGGGTTGTCGCGGCTGAGGCGGCTTTCCTGGAACCAGGCGTGCTGGTCCGACGTATGGGACAGCACCTGGTCGATCATCACGCGCAGGCCAAGCTGGTGCGCACGGGCCAGCAGCGCGTCGAAATCGGCCAGCGTGCCGAACAGCGGATCGACATCTCGGTAGTCCGACACGTCGTAGCCGAAGTCCTTCATCGGACTCTTGAAAAATGGCGAGATCCAGATGGCGTCGACACCAAGCGCGGCAACGTAGTCGAGCCGGTCGGTGATGCCGGGCAGGTCACCGACACCGTCGGCATTGCTATCTTGAAAACTGCGGGGGTAGATCTGGTAGATGACGGCTCCACGCCACCAGTCCGAGCGGTTTTGCATGATTTTCAACATGCAAACCATCTTGCCATGTAACTGCACTGGAACCCAGCCTGATGAATTCCCGCAGACGGAAGACCAGACTGCGGCTGGTCGAGCGTCGGGCCTTACTCGACCAAGTCTGCAGCGTCGGGCAGATTGTCGTCAACCATGCCGGCATCGACACTTCGGTCGTACAGCTCCAGATCACTGAGCGCGTGCGGGATCAGCGGCTTGTCCAGCGGGCGGCAGATCCTGCGCTGCAGGTGCTGCAGCCGCTCGGAGCATTCCATGGCCTCCAGGACGTCCTGTGCGTTGATCATCAGGGCGAAGGGATGGCTGACGTGCTGCTGAGCGTTCATGGGGTTCTCCAGCGATCCGGAGAGGATCGATGGAGCAACTCTAGGGACGCAGCGGATTCATGCCCATTGGAGAACCGGCAAAACCGGTGTCGGAATCCCGCTGACGTTGGCGTCAGGGATCGGACACGCATTCAGGGGATTGGCAGAGGCAAGGATTCCGGGCGGATGCGCAGTGCCCACACCACCCCGGCCACCAGCAGACCGATGCCGGCCAGCGTCATGCCGTCCGGCCAGGCACCGCGCAGCAGCAGCGCGTAGGTCAACGCCGAGAGCGTCTCGAACACGATCAGTTGCCCCACCAGTGCCGTCGGCAGGCGTTGACTGGCTTCATTCCAGCAAAGTGTGCCGAGCCAGGACGCCAATAGCCCGACGGCCAGCATCAGCAGCAGGTAGCGCTGCGGCGTCGGCCCGAACGGCATCAACTGCCCGGGATCACCACCGAACGCGCTCCATAGCCAGAGCGCGCCATAGCCGACCACCGCCAGCGGCAGCGTCATCAGCCCTTGCGCGGTGGCCCAGGTGCGCGGGCTGCGGTCGGCGTGTGCGCGCAGCCAGTCCGCGTTGCGCATCGGGTACCACGTCCAGCACACCACGGCGCCGACCGCCAGCAGGGCTCCGCTGGCATAGCGCGCGGCGTTGAAATCCGCCTGCGAACGCAGTTGCTGCAGTTCCACCTGGTTCACGCAAGCAATGCCGGTGGCGATCAGCCCGAGCGACGGCAGCAGCTTCAGCCACGGCAGGCGCCCGTCGCGCCGCGCGTCGCGCAGATTCGAGCTGACCGCGATCACCACCGGCAGCGTGCCGATGACCATCGTCGGCAGCGGCCCGCCCGCCCGCTGTATCGCTGCAGCCAGACACAGGTAATACAGGATGTTGCCGATGGCAGAGAGCTTGAGCGCCTCCAGCCAGTCGGCCACGGCGAAGTGGCGCAGGCGCGCCCGGTCGAACCAGCCCAGCGGCAGCGCCACCAGGCCGAAGGCCAGATAGCGCCCGCAGGTCAGCAGCGCGGCCGAATACTCCGGCAGCAGCAGTGGCGCGACGAACACCAGCCCCCAGACGAGCCCCGCCATCAGGGCGAAGACGACCCCCAGCGCCATGTGGTGCCGCGCTCAGGTCACTGCTTCACGCAGTCGACGTAGTAGCGGTGAAGACCGCCCCCAATCTCTTCTTCCACCAGTCCGTGCACGTCGGTGTGGAAGCCGGGGAAGCGGTCGTTGAACTTGCGCGTGAAGCGCAGGTAGTCGCAGATCTTCTTGTTGAAGCGCTCACCGGGAATCAGCAGCGGAATGCCCGGCGGGTACGGCGTCAGCAGCGACGTGGTGATGCGGCCTTCGAGCTGGTCGATCTCCACGCGCTCGGTCTTGCGGTGCGCGATGTAGGAGTACGCCTCGCTCGGCTTCATCGCCGGGTGCAGGTCCGACAGGTACATCTCGGTCGTCAGCCGGGCAATGTCGCCCTCGGCGTAGGCCTCGTGGATCTGCTGGCAGAGGTCGCGCAGGCCCATGCGCTCGTACATCGGGTACTTGGCCGCGAACTCGGGCAGGATGCGCCAGATTGGCTGGTTGCGGTCGTAGTCGTCCTTGAACTGCTGCAGCGCGGTCAGCAGCGTGTTCCAGCGGCCCTTGGTGATGCCGATGGTGAACAGGATGAAGAAGGAGTAGAGCCCCGTCTTTTCCACCACCACGCCGTGTTCGGCCAGGAACTTGGTGACGATCGACGCCGGGATGCCCGTCTTGTCGAAGGAGCCGGACATGTTCAGCCCGGGCGTGATGATGGTGGACTTGATCGGGTCGAGCATGTTGAAGCCCGGCGCCAGATCGCCGAAGCCGTGCCACGTCTCGTTGGCCTCCAGGATCCAGCCGTCCGAATGGCCCATGCCGTCGGCGGCCAGCGCCTCCGGTCCCCAGACCTTGAACCACCAGTCCAGACCGAACTCGTCCTCGACCTTGCGCATGGCGCGGCGGAAATCGAGTGCTTCCTTGATGCTCTCCTCGACCAGCGCCGTGCCGCCCGGAGGCTCCATCATGGCCGCGGCGACGTCGCACGAGGCGATGATCGCGTACTGCGGGCTGGTGGAGCTGTGCATCAGGTAGGCCTCGTTGAAGAGGTGGCGGTCGAGCTTGCGCTCTTGCGAGTCCTGCACCAGCACCTGGGAAGCCTGGCTGATGCCGGCCAGCAGCTTGTGCGTGGACTG
>JBEEMX010000099.1:0-9286 GCA_041192465.1 Pseudomonadota bacterium
CAGCCGGTTGCCGCGCTGCTGGCCGAAGTGGCCCAGCGCACAGCGGTGATGATCGCCGGGTGGCAGGCGGTCGGTTTCTGCCACGGCGTGATGAACACCGACAACCTGAGCGTGCTCGGGCTGACGATCGACTACGGGCCGTTCGGTTTCCTCGACGGCTTCGACCCGATGCACATCTGCAACCACTCGGACGACCAGGGCCGCTACGCCTATGCCCGCCAGCCGCAGGTGGCCTACTGGAACCTGCACGCGCTGGCGCAGGCGCTGGTACCGCTGATCGAGGGCGATGACGAGCAGGTGAAGGACGTGCTCACCGAGGCGCTGGCGCATTACCCCGACACCTTCGCCCGCCAACTCAGCCAGCGCATGTGCGCCAAGCTCGGCCTGGTCACCGAACAGGCCGAGGACCAAACGCTGATCGATGACTTGATGCGCCTGATGGCGAAGCACCGTGTCGATTACACGCTGACGTGGCGGCTGCTGGGCGAGCACCGGATCGGCGTGGTGGGTGCCGTCGGTTCAGCCGCGTCCGAACCGGTGCGCGATCTGTTCCTCGACGGCGATGGCTTCGACGCCTGGGTCGTCCGCTACGACGGCCGTTTGCGCGCAGAGCACAGCGTCGATGCCGAGCGCACAGCCCGCATGCACGCCGTCAACCCGAAGTACATCCTGCGCAACCACCTGGCCGAACTTGCGATACGCCAAGCCGAGGCCGGCGACTACACCGAAGTGCAGCGCCTGCACCAGCTCCTCACCCACCCCTTCGACGAACAGCCCGAACTCGGGGCGTATGCCGCACTGCCCCCCGAATGGGCTGGCTCGCTCGACATTTCGTGTTCCTCCTGAAGTGGCCGCTTCGCTAGACTCCCGCCCATGAAAATCATCCTCGACTTCCTGCCCATCGTCCTGTTCTTCCTGACCTTCAACCAGGCAGAAAAACGCGCCGACGAGGCCGCTGCGTTCGCCAACGACTGGTTCGGTTTCCTGATCTCCGGCGCAGTTGGCCCCAAGGAAGCACCGGTGCTGCTGGCCACCGTGGTCGTCATCCTCGCCACCATGCTGCAAGTGATCTACCTCAAGCTGCGCGGCCAGAAGGTGGACACGATGCTGTGGGTCAGCCTCGGACTCGTCACCGTCATGGGCGGCGCCACCATCTACTTCCACAACGACACCTTCATCAAGTGGAAGCCGAGCGTGCTGTACTGGGTGATGGCCGCGGCCTTCTGGCTCAGCCCGATCCTGGTCAACAAGAACCTGCTGAAGACCATGATGGGCGAGCAAATCGAACTGCCCGACTTCGCCTGGCGCAATCTGAATCTGGCGTGGATCGCCTTCTTCAGCTTCATGGGCGTGCTCAATCTCTGGGTAGCCTATAACTACGACACCAGTACCTGGGTCTCGTTCAAGTCCTTCGGCGGCATGGGACTCATGCTGGTGTTCATGGTCGCTCAAGGTTTCTACCTGACGCGCCACCTAAAGTCCCCGGAAGGAGAGTAAGCATGAACGCCACCCCTGTCTTCGGCGTGACTGCGCTCGCCATCGAGCAGGCGCTCCAGCAGCGTCTGAACCCCACGGGGTTGGAAGTCATCGACGAAAGTCACCTCCATGCCGGGCATGCGGGAGCGGCTTCCGGACGTCATTTCCGGGTGCGCATTTGCTCGGAACGGTTCGCCGGACTGACCCGAATTGCCCGACATCGGCTTGTGTATGATGCCGTCGCCGAGTTGATTCCCCAGGGTATCCATGCGTTGGCAATTGAAGCCCTCTGTCTCTAAAAGGTTCCGCACTCCATGAAGAAGCTCTCGTTCGCCGTGTCCGCTGTCGCCCTCGCCGCTGCCCTGCTGCCGGCACTGGCCTCGGCCCAGAACATCGCCATCGTCAACGGCAAGGCGGTGCCCAAGGCGCGCTTCGAATCGTTCATGACGCAAGTCACCAAGCAAGGCAACCAGCCCCGCACGCCCGAGCTGGAGCAGCAGGTCAAGGACGAACTCGTGCTGCGCGAAATCTTCGTGCAGGAAGCCGAAGCCCGCGGTCTGCAGCGCAGCGAGGAATACCGCAGCCAGATGGATGTGGCCCGTCAGAGCCTGCTGATCCGCGAGCTGTTCAACGATTACCAGAAGAAGAACGCCGTCTCCGATGCGGAACTGAAGGCCGAGTACGACAAGCTCAAGGGCGCTGGCGGTGCCGGTGGCAACGAGTACCGCGCCCGCCACATCCTGGTCGAGAAGGAAGACGAGGCCAAGGCCCTGATCGCCCAGCTCAAGGCTGGCGCCAAGTTCGAGGAGTTGGCCAAGGCCAACTCCAAGGATCCGGGCTCAGCCCCGAACGGCGGCGATCTGGACTGGGCCGCACCGGGCAACTTCGTGCCCGAGTTCTCGCAGGCGATGGTCAAGCTGGAAAAAGGCAAGTTCACCGAAACCGCGGTGAAGAGCCAGTTCGGCTACCACATCATCCAGCTCGAAGACTCACGCACCGCGACCTTCCCGAGCATGGAAGAAGTCAAGCCGCAGCTCAGCCAGCGTCTGCAGCAGGCCAAGATGAACAAGTTCCGCGAAGACCTGAAAACCAAGGCCAAGACCGACTACAAGTTCGGCGCGCAGTAAGTCCAGGCCAGCACCAGCCCGATCAACACCGGCTGGTGCAGCAGGTAGTAACTCAGCGACCACCGCCCGAGCCGCGCCAGCGGCTGCAGCCCCGCCGGCAACCGGCCCTGCAACACCCTCGGGTGGTGTGTCAGCAGACACTGGCCCGCCGCCAACCCCAGGGCGACGACCCCCAGCCACGGCAGCAGCGGCACATAGTCCTCGGTCACCGGCTTGCGGGTCACCAGCCCGACCCAGTTGGTCCAGCGTGTATCGAACAGCGGATGCACCACCCACCGTGACAGCCCCAGCGCGCCCGCGGCCACCAGCAGCCAGCCCCAGCTCGGTAGCCGCACGAAGCGCACCACCACCAGCATCACCGCCACCGCGTGCAGCACACCAAAGCTGATCCAGCTCCGCGGGAACATCAGCGCCGACCCCACGCTCACCAGCAGCGCACAGCCTGCCACCCGTGTCCATCGGCGCCAGAACCGGGTGACTTCCAGCCCTTGCGTCTGTGCGACCGCCTGCGACAGCCCGACGCAGGTCAGGAACAGCGTCACGATGGCCATGCGCTGCAGCGTCCAGAGCGGATCACCGTAAAAGTTCTGGCGCGGAATCAAGTGGAACTGGTTCAAGTCGAAGGCCAGGTGGAACGCGGTCATCCAGACCATTGCCAGCCCGCGCAGGGCGTCGAGTCGATCAAGTCGTGCAGGAAACGTCATGCACGTGACGATAGCGCAGCCACATGGGCCGGTACCATCGCCGGCACCATGCCGCACACTTCCCACGCACAGCCCGCCCGACGCCGCAGCGCCGAAGAACAAACCCGCCTCCACCAGGCCATCACCGAACTCTGGGAGCAGCGCATCACCTTCAACACCGTGCTCGGGCTGAAGATCGAATCGCTCGACCCGGCCACACCGCGTCTGCGATTCGAGATGCGCCCCGAGCTGGTCGGCCATTTCCTGTACGGCCGCCTGCACGGTGGCGTGATCTCCGCCGCGCTCGACGCGATGGGCGGCTTCGCTCTCACCACCGCCATCGGTGAAAAGCATCCCGACGAGTCCACCGACCAGGTCCTGCACCGCTTCGGCCGCATGGGCACGATCGACCTGCGCATCGACTACCTGCGTCAGGGCATCGGCAAGCACTTCATCGCCACTGCCGAGGTGACACGGCTGGGCGGACGGGTCGGCTCGACCCAGATGCGTCTGCACAATGACGAGGGTGTGCTGATCGCCACCGGGGCGGCCGCCTACATCGTGAGTTGACTGGGGTTGACATGAAGAACATCTGCATCATCGGCGCCGGTTCGATCGGCGGTTTCATTGGCACCCGGCTGGCCGCTGCCGGCCAGACCACCGTGAGCGCCATGGCCCGCGGTGCCACGCTGGACGCGCTGCGGTCCCACGGATGGCGCTTGCGCCAGGGGGATTCGGTGGTGCAGGCGCCCGTGGCGGCTGCGTCGGAGCACGCATCCGACCTCGGCGTTCAAGACCTGGTCATCATCGCCGTCAAGGGGCCTGCACTGTCCCAGGTCGCCCGCCAGATCAGCCCGCTGCTCGGGCCTGAAACGGTCGTGCTGCCCGCCATGAACGGCGTGCCATGGTGGTTCATCGAAGGCCAGACTGAGCTAGGCGATGCACCGCTGGACAGCGTCGATCCGGGCGGTGCCATCCGGGAGGCGATTCCGCTGTACCGCGTGCTGGGTTGCGTCGTGCACGCCAGCACGGCCTCACCCGAACCGGGTCTGGTCCAGCACCGCATGGGGCAAGGGCTGATCGTCGGTGAACCACTCGGCGGGCACTCCGAGCGGTCGGCATGGGTCGTGGCGCTGCTTGGCGCGGCGGGGTTCGAGGTCACGCACTCGGCCGATGTGCGGGCGGACATCTGGTACAAGCTCTGGGGCAATCTGACGATGAATCCCATCTCGGCCCTGACTGGCGCCACCATCGACCGCGTGCTGGCTGACCCGCTGACCCGCCAGTTCTGCACCGACGCGATGGCCGAAGCGGCACTGATCGGCGAACGCATTGGCTGCCACATCGCACAACGCCCCGAAGACCGGCACCTGATCACCGCCAGGCTCGGCGCGTTCAAGACCTCGATGCTCCAGGACGTGGAGGCCGGCCGGCCGATCGAGCTGGACGCGATCGTCACCGCCGTGCGGGAAATCGGCCAGCGGGTGCAGCTACCGACACCGCAGATCGATGTGCTGCTCGGCCTCACCCGGCTCTTCGCACGCGGTCGCGGGCTGTATCCGGAAGACTCCGGCACAGCCTGACCTCCCTGCCCCCTTGGTTGAGGCATGGCCTGTGCCCGAGACACGGGAGCAACGTTCGCACGGCAAAACAGTATCCTTGTGTAACTACTGATTTTGTATGCGAATCTCCATCCTCATCAACAACTTCAATTACGCCCGGTACCTCGGTGCCGCGATCGACAGCGCGCTCGCCCAGGCCAGTCCGACGCTGGGCGCCGAAGTCGAGGTCATCGTGTGCGACGACGCCTCCACCGATGCGTCGCGGGAGGTGATGGCGCGCTACGGTTCCCGCATCCAGACTTGGCACAGTCCCCAGAACCGCGGGCAGGCCTGTGCCATGAACGCTGGTCTGGTGCGCAGCACAGGGGCGTGGGTGCTCTTCCTCGATGCCGACGATGTGCTCGACACGGATGCGCTCGCCACCTGCCTGCCTCTGATGGAGGACGGCGTCGCCAAGATCCAGTTCCAGCTCCAGTGCATCACGGACGACGGCCAGCGCATGGGCCGCCAGATTCCCTACCTGCTGCACGACGGCGACGTGCGCCCGCTGATCGAGCGGTTCGGCACCTACGGCAGCCCGCCCTCCAGCGGCAACCTCTACCGCCGCAGCGCGATCGAGCGTTACTTTCCGCTGGACGAAGCCGCCTGGCGCCGCGCCGCCGATACGCCGCCCATCCTGCTGAGTGCGTTCAACGGCCGGATCGTGAATGCACCGCGTCCGCTGGGGTCGTACCGCATCCATTCGTCGGCGAACCGGGCGCGGGGCTGCTTCGGCAACATCTCGGCCCGACACGGCGACATGCTGCGCATCGAGGCCCACCGCCGCGCCACGACGCTGGCGCTGCTGGCCCGCGTGGACGGCATCGACATGGCCAGCCCGCCGCTGCACGCGCCGTGGAACCTGCGCAGCCGTGCCCTGTCCCTGCGTACCGAGCCGGAGCGTCATCCCTATCCAGGCGACACCCTCGCCTCGCTGATGCGGATGCAGGCCGACTCGCTCGCCGCCTGTCCCGGCTACACCTGGTCAGAGCGCCGCGCCGCGCAGCTCTGGCTGATGGCCGTGCTGCTGGCGCCGACCTCCTGGGCTGCACGCATGGCGATCTCGAACACGTCCAGCCGCATCCGGCGCTGGTTCCGGCAACTGCGCGCCCACCTCGCCTGATGCCCACGACCTTGTCTGGCGCGCCCATCGGCCCGCTGTCCCGGGCGTGGCACCTGCTGTCGCGGCTGAGGCGCATACGCCGTCCGGACCTGCTGGTGGCGCGGCGACTCGGGGCGCTATTGTCCGACCGGCATTACCTCGCCATCGGCTACCGGCTGTACTTCGGCGAATGGCCGAACTACGACCACCCGCGCACGTTCAACGAACACATCCACGCCTACATGCTGCGCTGCCGATCGCCGCTGCTCCACATCACCGCGGACAAGGCGCTGACCCGAGACCATGTGGAGCGCACCATCGGCCCGCAGTACCTCGTGCCGGCACTGGGCCTCTGGCCGGACGCGACCAGCGTCCCCATCGAGACACTGCCGAGGCCCTGCGTGCTCAAGCCGACGGTGGGCAGCGGACAGGTGCTGTTTCTGCGGCCAGACGAGGCCGTCAACGTCTGCCAGACACGCCTGACCCTGCAACGCTGGCTGGACACCGAGTACGGGCGCATGAACCGCGAGTGGTGCTACGACCGGCTGCGCGGCAAGGTCATCGCTGAAACGCTGCTGGCGGACGAACACGGTGACGTGCCGGCGGACTACAAGCTGTACGTGATTGGCGGCGCGGTGCGTTTCATCCAGGTGGACCGCGGCCGGTTCTGCCAGCACACGCGCAACCTCTACGACACCGACTGGCAACTGCTGCCGGCGCGCCTGACCCTGCCGAACCACACGCCCGATCCACGCCCCGCGCCGCTGGCCGAGATGATTGCGATCACGCTGCGGCTGGCGCAGGACTTCGAATTCCTGCGGGTGGATTGCTACGTGGTGGACGGGCGGGTCTACGTCGGCGAGCTGACCAACTACCCCGGCGCGGGCTTCGAGCGGTTCATCCCGCACAGCTTCGCGCTGGAACTCGGCGCGCACTGGCGCCGCAAGATCTCACCGCTGTGACGAGGCTGGCCGCGCAAACTCCGCCTCGACCCAGGCCAGCGCCGACGCCCCGTTGAGCTTGAAACCCGGCGACACCTTGACCGAGGCCAGCTCGCCCCCGTCGGCATCGAAGGCACTCAGCGTCGCATTCGGCTCGAACTCATCGGGCACGATGTCCAGCGTCACCAGCACACGGCCGTTGTCCGTCGAAACATAGGCGCTCTTGTGCAGCGACGCGTGGAGTTGCTGCTCATGGCGACGCAACACCTCGGACGCCGTCTTCACCCAGGTATTGAACGCAGCCATGTCCAGCGGCTTGGGGTTCTTCTTGTCGCGGCCCATGGTCCAGGGAGCCACCAGCGCCGGCTCGGATTCGCCGTGGCGGGTCATGGCGACAGCCCAGCCTTCGTCGCCCTCGTTCTTCATGACGCGGGCGGTCCAGACCTCGTCGCGCCACAGGCGCGGCGACTGGATCGGCGCAAAGGGATCGACTTCTTCGGTGTCAGGTGCTGCGTTCATGTCTCAGACCCGCTCTGCAACCCAGCCGCGCACGCTCGCCAGCGCACCTGCCAGCTTGCTCGCGTCGGTGCCGCCGGCCATCGCCATGTCCGGCTTGCCACCACCCTTGCCGCCGACCTGCTGCGCGACGAAGTTGACCAGCTCGCCGGCCTTGACCTTGCCGATCGAATCCGCCGTGACGCCCGCGGCGATCTGGACCTTCGTGCCATCGACCGCCGCCAGCACGATCGCCGCCGTCTTCAGCTTGTTCTTGAGCTGGTCCATTGTCGTGCGCAACGTGGCCGCGTCTGCACCTTCCAGCACGGCGGCCAGCACCTTCAGCCCGTTCAGGTCGATCGCCTGCGCCACCAGCGCGTCACCCTGGTTGGACGCCAGCTTGCCCTTGAGCGCGATGACTTCCTTTTCCAGCGCGCGCAGTTGGTCCTGCAGGCTGCCGATGCGGCTGGCGATCTCGGCGGGCGCGGCCTTGAGCGCACCCGCCACGCCGTTCACCGTGGCTTCCAGCGACTGCAGATACGCCAGCGCGCCGTCGCCCGTCACCGCCTCGATGCGGCGGATACCGGCGGCTACACCCGACTCGGCCACGATCTTGAACACGCCGATGTCCCCCGTGCGGCGCACATGCACACCGCCGCAGAGTTCCTTGCTGGAGCCGATGGTCTGCACACGCACGGTCTCGCCGTACTTCTCGCCGAACAGCATCATCGCGCCGGATTTCTGCGCGTCGTCGAGTGCCATCACCTCGGCATTCGCCGCGGCGTTGGCGAGGATTTCAGCGTTGACGAGGGCTTCGACTTGGCGGATTTCCGCGTCGGTCATCGGCGCGTTGTGCGCGAAGTCGAAGCGGGTGCGGTCTGCCGTGACCTGCGAGCCCTTCTGCTGGACGTGGGCGCCGAGCACTTCGCGCAACGCCTTGTGCATCAGGTGGGTGGCACTGTGGTTGCGCACGATCTTCACGCGCAACTCGGCGTCCACCTTGGCCGCGAACGTGTCGCCGACCTTGACCGCGCCTTCGGCGATGCGGCCGTGGTGGCCGAATACGTCGGCCTGGATCTTGAACGTGTCCTCGACGACCACGCGGGTCGTGCCGTTGCGCAGCTCGCCCGTGTCACCGGCTTGGCCGCCGCTTTCGGCGTAGAACGGGGTGTGATCGAGCACGATCACGGCGTCATCGCCAGCGTCTGCCTGCTCGACCTGGCTGCCGTCCACATAGACCGCGACGACCTTGGACGTTTCGCAGGCGAGGTGTTCGTAGCCGTGGAACGCGGTCGGCACGCCGCTGTACGACAGGCCGGCCGCCATCTTGAACTTGCCGGCGGCGCGGGCCTGGTCGCGCTGGCGGTTCATCGCAGCCTCGAAACCCGCTTGATCCACCGTCACGCCACGCTCGCGGCACACGTCGGCGGTCAGGTCCACCGGGAAGCCGTAGGTGTCGTGCAGCTTGAAGGCGGTGTCGCCATCGATCTGCTTCGCACCCGATGCCTCGACCGCGGCCAGCGCGCTGTCCAGGATTTCCATGCCGTTGGCAATGGTCTGGAAGAAGCGCTCCTCCTCCTGCTTCAGCACGCTGAAGATGCGGTCGGCGTTCTGGCGCAGTTCCGGGTAGGCGTCGCCCATCTGCACGGCCAGCGGATGCACCAGCGTGTGGAAAAACGGTGCGCGTGCGCCGAGCTTGTAGCCGTGGCGGATGGCGCGGCGAGCAATGCGGCGCAGCACGAAACCGCGGCCGGCGTTGCCCGGAATCACGCCATCAACGACCGTGAACGAGCAGGCGCGGATGTGGTCGGCGATGACCTTCAGGCTCGGGCTTGCAGCATCGCAGCCGGCGCCGCCATCG
>JBEEMX010000100.1:0-9247 GCA_041192465.1 Pseudomonadota bacterium
GCGGATTCTGCTGATTCCGTTCTTTGTCGTGGAGATGATTTATTACGTCCGCACCGGCGACGAACGGTTTCGCCTCGCAGGTTTGCTGTCTTTCGCCGTCGCCTCGATTCTCGATGGCGTGGATGGCTACATTGCGCGCCGCTATAATCAGTGGAGCGAACTCGGCACGATTCTCGACCCGCTTGCGGACAAATTACTGCTCGTGTCAGCCATCGTGCTGTTGAGCTTTGATAATTCACCGCGACTCGGTCAGCTTCCACTGTGGCTCACCGGCATCATCATCGGGCGCGACTTGTTGCTGGCCATCGGCGCGGTGGTCGTGCGGCTCGTCGTCGGCACCATCACCGTGCGCCCGCGGCTTACGGGCAAAATCGCCACGGTGTTGCAGATGGCGGTGGTCATCTGGCTGCTGCTAGAATGGGAAAAGGCGCAGAATCTCGCGTGGTTGCAACTGCTTGAACTGGGCGCGGGATTATTCACCGGCGCATCCGGTCTGCTCTACATTTTCGACGGCGCGCAACAACTCGGCGCGCATCCGGCCAGTTTGCCGACAAAAGCCAAAGCCACAGACGGGGAGTAAACTTCACGCAGCTTTTTGTTTTTATCTGTGTTTCATCTGTGCAAATCTGTGGCCAATAAATTTATGGCCAAAGAAATTGAACTGAAACTTAAGGTCGGCGACCAGGCTCCCACCTTCACCGTGGCGACGAGCGGCGGCGGAAAAATTTCCCTCGCGGACTACCTCGGCAAAAACGTCATCCTTTATTTTTATCCGCGTGACGACACGCCGGGTTGCACGAAGGAAGCGTGCGCTTTCCGCGATAGCTTTGCCGACTTCAAAAAGAAGGGCGCAGTGGTCTTCGGCGTCAGCCCCGATTCCGTGAAGTCGCACGACAAGTTCGTGGAAAAATTCAAGCTGCCGTTCACCTTGCTCGCGGACGAGGACAAGAAAATCGTCGAAGCCTTCGGCGTGTGGGGCGAGAAAAGTTTCATGGGGAAAAAGTATCTCGGCGTGTATCGCGTGACGTTTCTCATCGGGCCGGACGGCAAGATTAAAAAAATCTGGCCGACGGTAAAGCCCGAGGAACACGCGGCGGAAGTGCTGGCGGCGTTGTGAGCGGCGGCTTGGCCGCTGCAAAATTTGCAAGCGATCCGGCCAAATAAGGTTGGAGCCACGCCAAGGTCGCGCCGATAGTGGAGCATGAATTTGAATGTTCAAGATGCCCACCGCCGTAGCGTTCGCTTGGATGTTAGAGCGCCGGTTTCTGCCGCCAGTCTTCACGAAACTTGGTTGCATGAGGTGTCCGCCCGCTTTTGTGCGGCCATCACTTTGCGCGTGCCGGTTGGTTTTGAGGACGAAACCGGTTTTCATCGCAGCCCGCCGCCAGCGCCGGAAAATCTGCTGACAGTTGCCAGTCCCAATCCAAATTTTTGACCTGGGCACAACGCAGCTTCAGCGGCCATCCTCCGGTCTGATGCAGTTGCGTTGCGCTTCGGGTCGGGGTTTTCAAAATTAAAAAAACTCCGCCCGCACTCCGTTTGCCATCGCCGCGTCACTTTGTTAGCCTGCGCGCCGACAAATGAGCAACCCGAACGAAAACATTCCCGCCGCGCCCGTCGCACCCGCTACGCCCGTCGCGCCGCCGGCACCTTCTGATTTCATCCGCGACATCGTTGCCGCGCACGTTGCCGAGGGTCGCTATCCGAAAATTCACACGCGCTTTCCGCCGGAGCCGAATGGTTACCTGCACATCGGCCACGCGAAAAGTATTTGTCTCAACTTCGGCATCGCGCGCGAGTTCGGCGGCATCTGCAATCTGCGGATGGACGACACGAATCCAACGAAGGAAGACATCGAATACGTCGAGTCCATTCAGGCGGATGTGAACTGGCTCCTCGGTGGCTGGGCGGAAGATCGGCTCGGCCTCAAGCACGCGGGCAAAGCGCCGGAAACAAAAACCGTCGAAGGCAAAAAAGATTTTTTCCAACCGCCCGTGTTCGGCACGTCCGAGGCGGAACGCAAACATTCCACCGTGAAACTGGAACCGTTTTACGCCAGCGATTACTTCGACCAGATTTACGAATTTGCCGTGGCGCTCATCCAGCAGGGCAAAGCGTTCGTCTGCGACCTGACGCCGGATCAGACGGATGAATTTCGCCGTCTCGGCAAAGCGTCACCGTTCCGCGACCGCAGCGTGGCGGAGAATTTAGATTTGTTCACGCGCATGAAAGCCGGTGAATTTCCCGATGGCACGCGCGTGCTTCGCGCCAAGATCATCGTGGACGCGCCAAACATCTGGCTGCGCGATCCGTTGCTCTACCGCATCAAAACTGCCGACCATCATCAGACTGGCGCGAAGTGGCGCATCTATCCGATGTATGACTTCGCACATTGCTTGAGCGATTACATCGAAGGCATCACGCACAGCATCTGCACGCTGGAATTCGAAGTGCACCGTCCGCTTTACGATTGGATTTTGGAAAGCCTCGGCCTCGCGCGTCCGCTGCCTCATCAATACGAATTCGCCCGCCTCTCGCTCGGCTACACCGTGATGAGCAAACGCAAGCTCATGCAGCTCGTGGACGCGGTGGCACGGCTGTGTCCCTGACCACCCAAGCCTGACCCTGTCAGGCAGTGCCAAGTGCTGTGCTTGGTAGCGGCGGCACAGGCAACCCGACATCCCCGCACTGCGCGCGGTGCCGGAGCACATGGTCCATCACCACCAGTGCCAGCATGGCCTCGGCGATCGGTGTCGCACGGATGCCGACGCAGGGGTCGTGACGGCCGAAGGTTTCCACCGTGGTTGGCTCGCCAGCCCGGTTGACCGAATCGCGCGGCGTGCGGATCGAGCTGGTCGGCTTGATGGCGATCGACACCACCAGATCCTGCCCGGTCGAGATCCCGCCAAGCACCCCGCCCGCGTTGTTGCCGCGAAAGCCGGACGGCGTCATCTCGTCACCGTGCTCGGTGCCGCGCTGGGCCACCGAAGCGAAGCCGGCGCCGATCTCGACCCCCTTGACCGCGTTGATGCCCATCATGGCGTAGGCCACGTCGGCGTCAAGCTTGTCGAACAGCGGATCACCCAGGCCGACCGGCATGCAGCGGGCCACGACCTGGATGCGCGCACCGCAGGAGTCGCCGGCGCGGCGCAGATCGTCCATGTAGGCCTCCAGTGCCTCGATCTTCGAGGTGCCCGGTGCGAAAAACGGGTTCATCGGAATCTGCGCTGCGTCCTCGAAGGGAATCTCGATCGGGCCGAGCTGGCTCATCCAGCCGAGGAAGGTGGTGCCGTGCTTCGCCTGCAGCCACTTCTTCGCCACGGCACCTGCAGCCACCATTGGCGCCGTCAGCCGCGCCGAGGAACGTCCACCGCCACGCGGATCACGCAGGCCGTACTTGCGCCAGTAGGTGTAGTCGGCGTGGCCGGGGCGGAAGGTGTCGAGGATGTTGCCGTAGTCCTTGCTGCGCTGGTCGGTGTTGCGGATCAGCAGGCAGATCGGCGTCCCGGTGGTCAAGCCCTCGTAGACGCCGGAGAGGATCTCGACCTGGTCCGGTTCGTTGCGCTGGGTGACATGGCGGCTGGTGCCGGGGCGGCGGCGGTCGAGGTCGGGCTGGATGTCGGCCTCGGACAGCGCCAGCCCGGGCGGGCAGCCATCGATGACGCAGCCGATGGCCGGGCCATGGCTTTCGCCAAAATTGGTGACTCGAAACAGGAAACCGAAAGTGCTGCCGGACATGGTGCGGAGGAGTGGCTGCTTGCGCGGGAAAACGGGGAAAGATCGTCCGATTGTAGGCGGCGCCTGCCAGCGGCAACAGGCATCGAACTGGACAGCCTATGTCCTGCTGCTTCGGCCATCGGTGTTGCGTGCGCCCGAGAGAATCGACTCCATCGCACATCAAGGACCACGATGAGCACAGCTCTCCAGCACCAGACACCTCTCCGATCAGCGGCCAACGGCAGCAGTAACACCAGCACCATCCCTCTGCGGGGCGAGTACCTGACGTTCCGGCTCGGCCAGGAGGAATACGGCATCGACATCCTCAAGGTGCAGGAAATCCGCTCCTACGAGGCCCCGACGCGCATCGCCAACGCAGCGCCCTGCTTCAAGGGTGTGGTGAACCTGCGCGGCGTGATCGTGCCGATCGTGGATCTGCGCATCAAGTTCGGCTGCGAGAGCGCCGAGTACAACGGCTTCACGGTGGTGATCGTGCTGAACATCCGCGGGCGGGTGGTCGGTGCGGTGGTGGACTCGGTGTCCGACGTGCTGGAGCTGCCCGGTGAGGCCGTGCGCCCTGCCCCGGACATGGACACCCGCCAAGACACCCGTTTCATCACCGGCATCGCCAGTCTGCAGGACCGCATGCTGATCCTGCTCGACATCGAGCGCCTCATGGGCAGCGCCGATCTCGGCCTCAGTTCCGCAGCATCCAGCGCCTGAACCTTGCCCGCTGATTCCAGCCACGAATCCACCTGTGATTCGTTTCAGGCACGCTACCTTAAGGGTTGCGTGCCTTTTTTGTGGCATTGTTCACATCAAACACATTTTGTTACCAACGCATCACCTCTGATGCGAAACAGCAGCTGGAGGAAACGTACTTTGGAACATCATTTTCGGCACATGTCCATCCGCGCCAGACTGGCGTTCGGCGGCCTGCTTCCGCTCGCGCTGGCAACAACGGCGCTGGTGCTGTCCTGGGCTGCGATCGACGAAGGCCCTGCAGCGGGCAAGGGCCTGGCTCTGCTTTCTGGCGCCATGCTGCTCGTGGCGATTGGCAGTGCGCTCGTGCTGCAGCACATCAATGCCTGCACCCTGCTCCATCCGCTGGAAAGTGCGCGGCGGCTGACGCAGGCGCTGGTGCAAGGCCATTATGGGGAGCGCATCCGCGTCGATCGCCTGGACGAGGCAGGGCGCTTGCTGGTCGCGCTGGAGGAACTGGGCGACTACCTCGCGGTCATGCTGCCAGAGGAGAATGCGCATGGCGACACGCTGCGCCACCAGCCGTGGCAATCCGTCCCGGCTGGCTCGCTGGAACGAATTGCCGAGCGCCTGCGCCAAGGCGGTGAGGCCATCGCAGGCAACACCGAGGGGTCAATGACCCGACCAGAAGCGGAACCGGCACGATCCACGGCAACCCTGCGCCTGGTGGCCCGTCAGGTCTGATCGCGGGCCGGGTCGGTCGTGGTTGGTTCGGTCGCATCGGCCGGCCAGTCGCGGATGTACGCCTTGAGCATGCGGTTCTCGAAGTCCTGGCTGTCCACCACGGCCTTGGCCACGTCATAGAACGAGATCACGCCCATCAGCATGCGCGCGCTCATCACGGGCATGTAGCGCGCATGGCGCTCCAGCATCATGCGGCGGACCTCGTCGATCTCGGTCTCGGGCGTGCAGGTCAGCGGGTGGTCGTCCATCACGCCGCGCACCAGCAACGTGCCCACCACGCCGCCATTGCGCACGATCGCCTGGATCACCTCGCGGAAGGTCAGCATGCCGGCCAGATCACCGTGCGCCATGACGACCAGCGAGCCGATGTCGTTCTCTGCCATGGCGTTGATGGCGTCCGCCAGCGGGTGGTCCGGGGTGACGGTGAAGAGCGTGTTTCCCTTCACACGCAGGATGTCGCTGACTTTCATGGGGGCCTCTCGAATGCTGGAACGGATGCGGAAACTACAGGAGCTGTTGCGCCAATATAGCCCACAATGCGCGCAAAAATCACCCTGAGGAGCCCCCAATGGCCGGATACGCCGCCCCCGGATTCGACACCCTCGCGCTGCACGCCGGCAGTGCGCCCGACCCGGTCACCGGGGCCCGCGCTGTCCCGCTGCACCTGAGCACCTCCTTCGTCTTCGAATCCGCGGAACACGCCGCCTCGCTGTTCAACCTGGAGCGTCCGGGCCACGTCTACAGCCGGCTGTCCAACCCGACCACCGCCGTGCTGGAAGAGCGCATCGCCGCGCTGGAAGGCGGCGTCGGCGGTCTGGCCACCGCCAGCGGACAGGCGGCACTGGTGCTGGCCATCACGACGCTGGCCGGCGCCGGTGACCACATCGTCGCCAGCAGCTCGCTCTACGGCGGCTCGCACAACCTGCTGCACTACACGCTGCCGCGCCTGGGCATCCACACCACCTTCGTGCGGCCCGGCGACCACGACGGCTGGCGCGCGGCCATCCGGCCCGAAACGAAGCTGCTGTTCGGCGAGACGCTGGGCAACCCAGGGCTGGACGTGCTCGACATCCCCGCGTTGGCGCAGCTCGGCCGCGACCATGGCCTGCCGCTGCTGGTGGACGCCACGCTGACGACGCCCTGGCTGCAGCGCCCGCTGGACCTCGGCGCATCGCTGGTCCTGCATTCGGCGACCAAGTTCCTCTGCGGCCACGGCACGGTCGTGGGCGGACTGCTGGTCGATGGAGGCAACTTCGACTGGGACGCTGCACACGGGCAGCACGGCCGCGGTGCCACCCTCTGCGAGCCCTATGGCGGCTTCCACGGCATGGTGTTCACCGAGGAGAGTTCGGTCGGCGCCTTTGGGCTGCGGGCGCGGCGCGAGGGTCTGCGGGATCTGGGTGCCTGCATGAGCCCGCACACCGCCTGGCTGATCCTCCAGGGCATCGAGACACTGCCGCTGCGCATGGCGCGCCATGTCGAGAACACGCAGCGCATCGTCGAGTTCCTCGCCACGCAGCCGCTGGTCGGCACCATTCGCCACCCCTCGCGGCCCGACCACCCGGACCATGCCCTGGCACAGCGGCTGCTGCCCAAGGGCTGCGGCGCCGTGTTCAGCTTCGACCTGCAAGGCACGCGGCAACAGGGGCGGGCCTTCATCGAGGCGCTGGAGCTGTTCTCGCATCTGGCCAATGTGGGTGATGCGCGCTCGCTGGTGATCCATCCCGCGTCCACCACCCATTTCCGCATGGACGACGCCGCACTCGCCGCCGCGGGCATCGGCCCTGGCACGGTCCGGCTGTCGGTCGGACTGGAAGATCCGGCCGACCTCATCGACGATCTCCAGCGCGCCCTCAAGGCCGCGCAGAAAGCCGCGTGATGCTGATGTCTGCACCCCGCATCCTTTACGCCTACACAGGCGGCCGCCCCTTCGATACCGCCCTGCCCTGCGTCGTATTCATCCACGGTGCGCTCAACGACCACAGCGTCTGGACGCTGGCGGCGCGCTGGTTCGCGCACCACGGCCACAGCGTGCTGGCCATTGATCTGCCCGGACACGGCCGCAGCGCCGGCCCGGCGCTGCCAGATGTCGAAGCGATGGCCGATGCGGTGCTGGCGCTGCTGACAGAACGGGGTGTGCAACGGGCGGCGCTGGTTGGGCACAGCATGGGATCGCTGATCGCGCTGGAGGCCGCCAGCCGTGCAGCACCGACCGTGGTCAGCCACCTCATCCTGGTCGGCACCGCCTACCCGATGCGGGTATCACCAACCCTGCTGGCCACGGCGGCGCAACAACCACTGGCGGCCATCGACCAGGTGGTGACGTTTTCACACGCATCGATGGCGGCCAAGCCCTCGTACCCCGGACCCGGTGCCTGGCTGCACGGCACCAGCCGCGCACTGATGCGCCAGGTACTCGCCCGCGGCAACGGGGTAGCCGGGATCGAACACAACCTCTTCCACCACGATTTCAGCGCCTGTGACCGCTATGCCCATGGGCTGGAAGCGGCTGCAAAGCTGCAAGGCGTGCGCTGCAGCCTCATCGTCGGGGCACAGGACCGCATGACCTTGCCGCGGCACGCCACCGGGTTGGCCAAAGCACTGGGGGCCGAGGTCCACACGCTGCCGAACGCCGGCCACGCGCTGATGCAGGAAGATCCGGACGGGCTGCTCGCCGCACTGCGGATCAGCGTCCGGTAGGGGGCAGCGGCAACCCGAGCGCATCCGTGAGCTGCATGTCCGCCAGCCCCAGGTGCTGCCAGAACGGCTCGTCCTGCCAGCGCGCGGACAGCAGCAGCGCCTGCACCAGCGGCGCCACCGGTGTGCGTGCCGGATCGACCAGCAGCACCTGCCGCGCCAGCCCCGGCTCCGCCAGCGTGCCCACCCAGTCGAGACGCTGGAGTTGCTCGATGATGGGATCGACCTGCAAGGGATCGAGGTGCAGCCGCTCGCACAGCTCCACCAGCGCCACGCCGCGCACCGGCCCCGCCTGGGCACGCGCCAGCTCGCGCAGCACCGTCAGCGCGAGCATGAAACGCCAGCCGGGTGTGATCGCGTGGCGCACGACACGCATCTGCAGACTCGGTGCATAGGCGGCAATCACGGCGCCCAGCAGCACGATCACCCAGCCCAGGTAGATCCAGCTCAGCAGGATGGGCAGCGTCGCGAAGGCACCGTAGATGGTGGTGTAGGTGGGCGCCAGACCCAGATACCAGGCCAGCCCGCGCTTGGCCAGCTCGAACCCGACCGCCACGAACACGCCGCCGAGTGCCGCATGGCTCCAGCGCACCTGGGTGTTGGGCACGAACTTGAACAGCGCGGACATGCCAGCCACCATCACGCCCAGTTCCACGACGCCGAGCAGCAGCGACACCCCGCCCGGCAGCGACTCCACCACCCCGCTGGACGCCGACACCGCATACGAGGTCACGGACAGGCTCACGCCCAGCACCAGCGGCGCCAGCGTGGCCGTGGCCCAGTACACGAGCACGCGCTGCGCCAGCGGCCGGGTCTGCCGGACGCGCCAGATGGCGTTGAGCGAGCGGTCGATGGTCAGCAGCAGCGCGATCGCCGTGAACACCAGCACCACCAGGCCCACCGCGCCGACCTGGCTCGCCTTGCTGGCGAACAGCGTCAACTGCTTGAGCACGGGGCGGGCAATCGCATCCGGCACCAGGTTCTGCAGGAAATACACCTCCAGCGCCTTGCGGAAGCTCCCGAACATCGGAAACGCCGTGAACAGCGCGAACGTCACGGTGGCCAGCGGCACCAGCGAGATCATGGTGGTGAAGGTGAGGCTGCCGGCCGTGATGCCGAGGCGGTCTTCGCGGAAACGCTGGCGCAGGGTGCGCAGCGTGTCGACCAACGCCGCGTCGTTCGGTGTCGGATAGTGCACCGACCACTCGCGCGCCGACCAAATCCGACGACTCGTCCGGCCACGCGAGCTGGACGTCGTCCGCATCGAAGGCCCCGGCGCCGTCACGTTTTGGTGGAAGATTTCGTCCGAACTCGATTTCGATTTTCTGAAACTCTTCGTCGACGACCAGGAAATTTCGCGCATCTCCGGCGAAGTGGACTGGCAGCA
>JBEEMX010000101.1:0-9521 GCA_041192465.1 Pseudomonadota bacterium
CGTGGGGTCGATGCGTGGTCGGATCGACGCCGACAGCCCAACCGCCCGCACCTGGCTGGCCAGCATCTGCACCGAGTCGATCAGCGCCCGGTGCCAGTGCCCGCGGACGTGGTCATCCACCAGCAGGCGCTCGATGCGGCACAGTGTCGGCGCGTCGATGGCGCCGAGCCAGTCCGCGTCACAGGGGTGGTGGAAGACCATCTGGAACAGCTGGCCGAGATCGCCGGTGTCGGGCGTGCCGGGCAGGGTGACCATGCGCAGCCGGTCGATCAGCTCGGCGCCGAAGCCCGAGCGCGGCGAGAAACCGAAGTCCGCCAGCAGCGTGCCGGCATCGGCGGTGGCGAACACCGAGCGCAGCACGGCGCGGCAGCGTTGCGCCAGCAGGGGGTCGGTGTCGAGCAGGTCGAGCAGGTGGCACAGCCGCTCCAGCGGGGCCGCCGTGTCGCTGGTTGCCGTGTCGGCCGGACGCAGCGCATCCACCAGTGCGATCAGCCAGAGGTGGCGGTTGGCGCGCGCCGCGCCGGGATCGGCCGCGTCGAGCCGTGCGGGCAGGTCAGCGTCGGGTTGGGCGGCCAGCACCGTGCGCAGTTGCAGCAGCAGCGCCGTCAATGCAGTGCGTGCGCCTGTGACAGCTCGAAGGCAGGGACCGGGGTGTCGAAGGGCCGCGCTTCGTCGGTCATGCAGAAGAAGGTGCCGCGCATCTGCCCGCGGGGCGAGGCCAGCCGGGTCCAGCTCGTGTACTCGAACCGCTCGCCCGGCTTGAGCATCGGCTGGTGGCCGACGACGCCGAGGCCGCGCACTTCCTCGGTGTGGCCGGCGGTGTCGGTGATGACCCAGTGGCGCCCGATGAGCTGGGCCGGCACGTCACCGGTGTTGACCACCGTGATGGTGTACGAGAAGGCGTAGATCCCTTTCGACGCGTCCGAATGTTCGGCGAGGTAGGCGGGGACGGCGGTGCAGGTGAACTGGGGATGCGACATGGGACGGATGATAGACGCATGCATTTTTCCACGTTCCCGGCACGCTATCCGGCCTGCGGCAGGGGGGGCACGGCGCGCAGTTGGGTGTTGAGCGTGTCGATCAGCACCGACCAGTCCCCGTCCTCCTGCAGCTTCTCGCGGATCAGCGCGCGCTGCGAGGGCGACCAGAACGGCGCGTCGAACAGCCGGATCTCCAGCGGCAGCGGGCGGTGCTGCGCGATGAACGCCCGGATGGCGGCTGGCTCGTCGTTCAGGCCCAGTTGGGCGAAGAGTTCCTGCATCGAGTGGAAGAGGGTGTCCATGGGGCGTTCTCCGGTGGGGTGGGGTGGCAGGTGATTCGTCGAGTGGTTCGTTGCGTGGTGGGTCAGGCGGTTAGCATGCTGGATCGCCCTGGAGTTCCTCCCGCATGCATTTCTCCGAAGCCCGATGGCGCGCCGCCGGTCGGTGAACTCGGTGTCCAGATGGACGACATGCTCGCCGCACTCGCCAGCCTGCGCTGCTGGGACGGCCATCCGGGCGACAGCGCCGAGGCGGTCCAGGCGCTGCCGGTCTGTCTGGCCCTCGCCGGCCACGCCCTGAGTCTGCGCGGCCACCGCCTGGAGGCGTCCACGGTGGCGAGCGGGCGTGACCCCGTGCGCATGCCGGACTTCACCTACGCCGTGCTGGGCCTGCTGCTGCACGCGATGGACCGGCACACCACGGCGCAGGTCTTCCGCCTCGCGCACCAGCCGGGGCAGTTGCGGCTATGGACCGAGCCGCTGCAGCCGCGCGGCGTGCCTACACCCTTGCCGTTTCCGCCACGACCGCGGCTGGATGCCCAGGCGCTGCAATGGCTCGTCGATGACCTGGGCTGGACGCTGGCTCCGGCCCAGGTTCAGGGGGCTGGGCTGTCCGAGTGGCGGCTGTGCTGGCGCCCTTCCGCAGGCGCCGGGTAAGGGCGAGGACACTCACCCCTTCACCAGAAGCTGGTTGTCCACGCGGTGTACGCCCTTGACACCCATCGCCAGCGTGCTCGCCCGCTCGCGGGCCACGGTGGAGGGGGCCGTGCCCCGCAGCGTCACCGCACCGACAGCGGTGTCCACGTTGATGGACAAGGCGCTCAGGGTCGGATCCTTGGCCAGCTCGGCATTCACGGCCGTGGTGATGGCCGCGTCGTCGAACTTCTCGGCCACCCGGCTGGCGGCGCCGGCGGTCTTGTCGGCGGCTTTGTCGAGGACGGCCTCGGTGCGTGCCTTCAGTTCCGCCGATTCCTGGCGCAGCTTCTCGCCGGCCGCATCGGTCTTCTGTTCGGCGGAGTTCACGGCGGCATCGACCTTCTGGCCGACGGTGCGGTCATCCTGCTTGCCGCAAGCGGCCAGCAGCACCAGGGACGCTGCGGCCAGCACGGTCCAGCGCAGACGGGGAATTGCAGCGGTGTGTGTGGAGGGCATGGAACATCCTTTCAGTCGTTGGCAGGTCATGGCCCCAGCCTAGGCGCCGCAGGGGCGGGGCGCCATCGGCCACCGCCCCACGGCCTTGTCGGCATCGTCTGACAGCGGGCGCTCAGCGGGTGTTCAGCGCGGTTTGGCCGGCGCCCGCACCGCCGCCGGCCCGAGCCGGCTGAGCAGGGCACCCCGTTCGCGCTGCACCCGAGGGGCGGCAAACGTGCCTTCCACCCGCAGTGGCGAGCGCCCGCGGCCGGCCATCGAGCTGGACACGGCCGGTCACGCGCCCGTCGGCCAGGCGGGCGGTCAGCGCGTCCAGCACCAGCACGCCGCCGTCCAGCCGCGCGAAGGACTACTGCATATCGGCGTCCATCGCGCGCAGGGCGGTGAGATCGAAGGGGTGGGTCGCGGGCAGGGTCACGCCCAAGGCCCGGCCCACCGGCGCCAGCCCCTGCGCGTGTCCGTCAAAGGCGAGTGCGCCCGGCCTGCAGGCGCTGCACGACCAGATCGCCGCCGCGGTGGGAGCCGAGCGCGTGGGCATAGACCCAGGTGAACTCCGCCCCCAGCAGGAAGATCTGCGCCGAGTAGTAAACCCACAGCAGCAGCACCACCAGCGAGCCCGCTGCGCCATAGCCTGCTGCGGCGCCGCTGGTGGCGATCAGCAGGCCGATGCCGTGGCGACCGGCGGTGAGCAGGCCCGCCGTCACCAGCGCGCCGATCCAGACATCGGTCCAGGCGATGCGGGCGCGCGGCATGGTCTTGTAGATCATCGCGAACAGCAGCGTCATCAGCGTGAAGCTGGCGAGCTGCCCCGCCGCACCGGCAAAGACCTCGCCCAGACCCGGGGCCCACCAGTGCTGCGCGACCGCCAGCGCGGTGTTGAAGAGCAGCGACACGACCAGCAGGAAGCCCACGCCCAGGATCAGCCCGAAGGACAGCACCCGCGCGCGCAGCAAATGCCACAGGCCGTTCGCAGGCCGTGCGGGCGCCCGCCAGATGTGGTCGAGCGTGTCCTGCAACTCGGCGAACACGGTGGTCGCGCCCACCAGCATCAGGCCGAGGCCGAACAGCGTGGCCACCAGGCCGTCGGTCGGGCGGTTCACGCTCGCCAGCAGGGCCTGCAGCGAGACAGCACCGGCCTCGCCGATGAGTCCGCGCATCTGGGCCTCGATCTCGCCACGGGCGGCCTCCGGCCCGAACACCAGCCCGGCCACCGAGATGACGATGAGCAGCAGCGGCGCCAGCGAGAACAGCGTGTAGTAGGCCAGCGCCGCGCCCATGCTGGCCGCGCGGTCGTCGATCCATGCCTCGACTGCGCGGTGTCCGAGCACGGCCCAGCACGACCACCCCCGGGCAGGTGGCGCCGCGAGATCGGCCGAGGCGCGCGCGGCGGTCACGTCACTCGTCCAGCAGATCGGCCAGTTCGGCGGCGTGTTCTTCCTCGTCGCGCAGGATGCCTTCGAGCATCTGGCGCGTGGTGGGATCCTTGTCGCCGACCAGCGTGATCATCTGCCGGTAGGCCTCGACCGCGATGCGCTCGGCCACCAGATTGGCCCGCACCATGGCCGTCAGCTCGGTCGATTCGTCGTAGTCGGCGTGGCTGCGCGCCAGCAGGGTCGCGGGCGAGAAGTCCGGCATGCCGCCGAGCTGCACGATGCGCCGGGCGAGCTGGTCCGCATGGCCGGATTCCTCGTTCGCATGCACCAGGAACTCGGCGGCGATGCTGGGCGAGGCCAAGCCGTGGGCGGTGAAGTGGTGGCGCTTGTAGCGCAGCACGCAGACCAGCTCGGTGGCCAGCGCCCCGTTGAGCAACTCGACCACCGAGGCCCGCCACGGCCCGTAGCTGGGGGTGACCACGCCGTCCCCCAGGTGCTTGCGGGCCTGGTCGAGCGCGGTCTGGTCGAGGGCGAGGGTGGGCGTTTCGTGCTTCATGGACAACTCCTGGAAGTGATTCGGGGCACCACCACGCGCGGCGACGCCAGCATCCATCCTGGGTTGCGTGGTGCCCGGCGGGCGTCAGTCCCGACATCGCCTTGCTGTAGGACAAGGGCGCGACGTCCGCGGGCGAGGCGGTCCTGCCGTGGTGCGTCCTATACTGATTTCCCATGACCGATCTCACCCTCCCCATCACCGGCATGACCTGCGGTGGCTGCGTGCGCAGCGTCACCGCCGTGCTCCAGGCGCTGCCCGGCGTCGAGTTTGTCAGCGTCTCGCTGGAACCGGGTCAGGCGCAAGTGCGCTTCGACGCGGCGCAGGTCTCGCCTGCACAGCTCCAGGCGGCGATCGAGGACGCCGGATTCGACATCCCCGCATGAGCGGCGGCCCGCGGATCGCGCTCGTCACCGGCGGCCACGCGCGGGTCGGGCTGGCCATCTCGCGGGCGCTGGCGGCGCAGGGCTGGCAGGTGCTGCTGCACGCCTTCCGCGGCGTCGAGCGGGCGCAGGCGCTGGACCGGGAACTCAACGCCACGCCGCTCGGGGTCTGGCAAGCCGACTTTGCCGATGTCGAAGCCACGCTTGCGTCCTTCGACCGGCTGCTCGACACCTTGCCACCGCAGGCCGAACTGGCCGTCGTGTTCAACGCCAGCATCTTCGACAACGACGACCGCGACTCGGCGACGCTGGCGAATTTCCGGGTCAACCACGCGGTGCATTACGAGGTGCCGGTGCTGATGACGCTGGCGGCGGCGCGGCGTTTTCCGACCGGGCAGGCGCTGGTGCTGCTCGACCAGAACGTCGAGAACCTGCACGACCAGTTTCTGAGCTACTGCCTGTCCAAGGGCGCGATGTACGCCGCGCTGAAGCGGCTGGCGCTGACGCTGGCACCGTTCCGCGTCAACGCCGTCGCGCCGGGGCCGACGTTGCTGCCGCACGGGGCCGATCCCGTGCGCTTCGAGGCGGCTGCCCGAGCCTCTCCGCTGCGGGGCGCGAGCACGCCCGAGGATGTGGCCGATGCCGTGGTCTGGCTGATGGGTGCCGGCCGGGTCACGGCGCAGACGATCTTCGTCGATGCGGGTCAGCACTTGAAACAGTGGCGCGAGCCCGCTGCCCCGGATCGCCTGTAACCGCTCTGTTCCCTAGAATCCGGGGCATGACGACCCCCACCTACCGCATCGCCCCCTCCATCCTCTCGGCCGACTTCGCCCGCCTGGGCGAGGAAGTGCGCCACGTGCTCGCCGCCGGCGCCGACTGGATCCACTTCGACGTGATGGACAACCATTACGTGCCCAACCTGACCTTCGGGCCGATGGTCTGCCAGGCGCTGAAGAAACATTCGGTCAAGCCGGACGGCACGCCCGCACCGATCGACGTGCACCTGATGGTCTCGCCCGTGGACGCGCTGGCGCAGGCGTTCTGCAAGGCCGGCGCCGACCTCGTGAGCTTCCACCCCGACGCATCGGCCCACGTGGACCGCACGCTGCAGGTCATCCAGGCCGAGGGCAAGCAGGCCGGGCTGGTGTTCAACCCGGCCGAGCCGCTGGACGTGCTGGAGTGGGTGATCGACCGGGTCGATCTGGTGCTGATCATGAGCGTGAACCCCGGCTTCGGCGGCCAGAGCTTCATCGACAGCGCGCTGCGCAAGATCGAGAAGGCGCGCAAGATCATCGACGCCAGTGGCCGCGACATCCGCCTCGAAGTCGATGGCGGCATCAAGATCGACAACATCCGCCGCGTCGCCGATGCGGGCGCGGACACCTTCGTGGCCGGCAGCGCGATCTTCAACACACCCGACTACGCCCGCGTGATCGACGCGATGCGCACCGAACTCGCCCGCTGATCTGCCCAAAAGGTTCGCCCATGTCCACCACCTGGTCTGCCCACTGGGCCGCCGCCGAGCCGATCCTGGCCCACGCGGCGCCAGCCGCTGATGCACGCCAGCACCCGCTCGCGCCGCTGCGGGTGCTGGACCTGTCGCGCTTGCTGCCCGGCCCGATGGCCTGCAAGCATCTGGCGGATCTGGGCGCGCAGGTGCTCAAGGTCGAGCCGCCGCTGCCCGGTCGCCCCGGTCTGCCGGGCGATGACGCGGCCTATATGGGACCGGGCGAGGACGGTGTTTCGCACTTCTACCGCGTCGTCAACCACGGCAAGCGCCGGTTGGTGCTCGACCTGAAGCAGCCCGACCAGCTCGCCACGCTGCGGGCGCTGGTCGCCGAGGCGCACGCCGTCGTCGAGGGTTTTCGCCCCGGCGTGATGGAGCGGCTTGGCCTCGGCCACGAGGCGCTGCGGGCGATCAACCCGGCGATCGTGCTGACCAGCATCAGCGGCTACGGGCAGGATGGCCCGCTGCGACTGGTGGCAGGGCACGACCTCAACTACCTGTCCCTGGCCGGCGTGATCGACCAGACCCGCACACCCGAGGGCCGCCCGGTCTTCAGCCACCTGCAGATCGCCGACCAGCTCGGCGGGGCGCAGACGGCGGCGATCGGCACGCTGGCCGCCGTGCTCGGGGCGCAGTGGACGGGGCAGGGGCGCTGGGTCGATGTGTCGATGACCGACGCGGTCAGGCAGCACCAGGTGATCCTCGGCACGGATGCGCTGGCCGATGGCGCGGCGCCGCAGGCCGGGGCGTCGCTGCTCAACGGCGGCGTGCCTTGCTACAACCTCTACCGCTGCGCGGATGACCGCTGGCTGGCGGTGGGGGCGCTGGAGCTGAAGTTCTGGCAGGGCGTGTGCGCGGTGGTCGGGCGCGAGGACTGGGCTGGGCGGCACTGGAGCCTCGGTGAAGCGCCGGGCAGCGAGGCGGCGCGGACGTTGACCGACGAGCTGGTGGCGCTGATCGCGAGTCGGCCGCTGGCGGTGTGGGTGGAGCGGTTTGCCGAGGTGGATTGCTGCGTCACGCCGGTGCTGGATGCGCATGAGGCGCTGTTCGGGCGGGGGGCGATGACGCGGGAGGAAGGGTTGCAGCGGTTGACGAGGCCGGCGGTGACGCTGCGCTGACCCGATCACCGAGGTGTCATTGCCGGTATACCTCGCGCCGATTGCCCACCTCGATCACCAGGATGCAGAGCGTGCCATCCTGAATGTCGCAAATGATCCGGTAGTCCCCGACTCGGTAGCGCCAATACGCACCCAACTGCGGCCCAGTCAGTGCTTTGCCCGTGCTGGCCGCGGTGGCGGTCAGGTCAATCCGCCAGATCAAGACCGCGCTCCACCTCATCCAGCGTGAACACCCGTTCTTCCCCGGCACGGACACGGGCCATCGTCGCGTCGGCCAGATAGTAGTCCTCCAGGTCGTCGAGTCCCTTGGCCACCAGCTCGCGCAGATAGAAGGCTTTGGTGCGGCCCGTGGTGGCGGCCAGATGATCGAGACGCTGCTCGGTGGCCGAGTCAAGCCGAATGGATGTGGGCATGGAAAATCTCATTGACTACATGTATTCAGTGTATCGCAACCCCTGATCCATGCGAACAGTCACGACTGTTCCAGGCATCTGGTGGATGCGCCTTCCGTAGACTGCCCGCACCTTAGACGCCGGGAGTTCGCTTGACTGGTTTGAAAGGCTTGACCACAGAGGCCGTGCTGGCCCTGGCCCCCGATGCGGCCTCGGCGAAGGCGGCGCGGGGGCTGATGAACGTGTCTCAGTGGCCGACGCTCGGGCATGACGCCGCGGCGGCCTGGGGCGAGTGCCAGGGCAGCGGCTCGAAGCCGTATCAGACGCAGGTCGATCTGAGCGGGCCGGTGTTCAAGTGCTCGTGCCCGAGCCGGAAATTCCCTTGCAAACATGGGTTGGCGCTGTTGCTGCTGCGGGCGCAGGACGCCGGGCGTTTCACCACCACCGAGCCGCCCGAGTGGGTGCGTGCGTGGCTGGAGGGGCGGCGCGAGCGGGCCGAGAAACAAGAGCAGAAACAGGAACAGAAGCAGGCCCAGCCACCGAAGCCGGACGCGGCGCCATTCGCCAGCGCCGATCCTTCTGTCCGCCAGGACAAACGCTGGCAGCGCATCGAGGCGGGGCTGGAAGAACTGGCGCGCTGGCTCGCCGACTGGGTGCGGCGTGGGCTGGCGGTGCAGACAATCGAAAGTGCTGGTGAATGGCAGACGATGGCTGCCCGCATGGTCGATGCGCAGGCGGGGGCGCTGGCGGGTTGGTTGACTGCGGCCGGTGCCGAGTCCGACAGTGCGGCGCTGCTGGCCCGGCTCGGGCGGCTGCAACTGCTGATCGAGGCGGTGCAGCGGCGGGCGACGCTGGACGCGGGCGTGCTGGCCGACGTGCGGGCGACGCTGGGCTGGCCGCTGGACCGGGACGAGGTGCTGGCGCGGGGCGAGGCGATCGACGACGTGTGGCGCGTGGACGGCCAGATCGTCGAGGAGCGCGAGCAGCGGCTGGTCGAGCGCCGGGTCTGGCTGTCGGGGCGGCGCAGCGGGCGGCGGGCACTGCTGCTGGATTTCAGCCACGGCACTGCCGGGTTCGAGACGAGCTGGATCACCGGGCAGGCACGGGCCGGGCGGCTGGTGTTCTTCCCGTCGGCGGCGCCGCTGCGGGCGTTGTCGGTGCAGCGTGAGGCGATGCCGGACGCGGGGGATGCCGCTGGCGGTGTGCTGGCACTGTCCAGTTGGCTGGACGAACTGGACCGCGCTGCCGCCGCGATGGCCGCGCACGCCTGGTTGCCGCTGTGGCCGCTGCGGCTGGCGGGGGCGGCGATCCGGGTGGTGGACGATGCCGTCTGGGCGTGTGGTGCGGCGGGCGATGAACACGCGTTGTCGCTGCCGCTGACCGTGCCGGCCGATCAGGTGCCGACGCTGCTGGCGCTGGCCGGCGGTGGCGCGGTGGATCTGCAGGGCGAGTGGGATGGCCGGATGCTGCGGCTGCTGACGCGCGTCGAGGGAGGCACACGATGACGGGGCCGATGATGAACCGATTGCTGCCGATCGCGCTGGTCGGCACCGAGCGTTCGCCGGGCTTGCGGGCGCTGTTGCGGGAGGCGCCCGCGCCGCTGAACGGGTTGATGCAGGCGCTGGCCGTGATGCCGGACGAGGACGCGACCGTGTTGCTGCGGGCTGCGGGCGTGCTGGCGGTGGCGGAGCGGGTGGGTCGGGGCGTGGCGTCCGTGGCGGCGCTGCCCGAAACATCGGCCTCCGCGCCGGCCCGAGCCGATGCCCGCCCGGCCTTGTCCGCCGAGTC
>JBEEMX010000102.1:0-9203 GCA_041192465.1 Pseudomonadota bacterium
CGCAACCAGTGGATCATTCCCTACGGCGGCTCGCTGCTGCTGATCGTGGCGCTGGCGATTGCGCTGTTCTACTGGCGCAAGGGCGCGCTCGGCGGCCACGAACCCGACACCGGCCGCATGGTCGAACGCTTCACCCCGCTCGAACGCTCGGCCCATTGGCTCAACGCGATCGCCTTCGTGGTGCTCGCCGTGTCGGGGCTGGTGATGGCGTTCGGCAAGTTCGTGCTGCTGCCGGTGCTGGGCCACACGCTGTTCGGGTGGATCACCTTCCTGCTGAAGAACGCCCACAACTTCGCCGGGCCGCTGTTCGCCGTGTCGCTGCTGATCGTGATCGTCACCTTCGCCCGAGACAACCTGCCGCGGGCGGGTGATCTCGGCTGGCTGCGCAAGGGCGGCGGCCTGTTCGGCGGCCAGGAAATTCCTTCGCACCGCTACAACGCGGGCGAGAAGCTGGTGTTCTGGGGCGGCGTGTTCGTGCTCGGGCTGGTCGTGGTGGTGTCGGGGCTGGTGCTCGACGACGTGGTGCCCGGCTTCAGCGGCCTGCGCGGTGACATGCAGATCGCCAACATGGTCCACGGCACCGCCACCGTGCTGATGGTGGCGATGTTCATGGGCCACATCTACATCGGCACGATCGGCATGAAGGGCGCCTACGACGGGATGCGCACCGGCTACGTCGATGAAGCCTGGGCCCGAGAGCACCACCAGCTCTGGCTCGACGACATCCAGGCCGGCAAGATCCCGGCACAGCGGTCCACGCCGGTCGCCACCTCGGCCGCCCTTCCTCCCAACGCGAGCACCCCCGCATGAAGCGCACCGCCACCCTTCCCCTGCTGCTGGTCTTGCTGGTCGGTGCCGCGGTCGCCAAGCTGCCCGCGCCCGGTGACGAAGCCAAGGCCAAGGCCGCCGAAGCCGCCGCCAAGACCGCCCACGCCGGCAAGGTGGATGCGTACAAGCTCTGCCTGTCGATGGACAAGGTCGCCGCCGACTACCGCACCAAGGCCAAGACCGCTGGCAAGGAGGTCAAGCCCGCCGCCGAGACCCCGGCGTGTGCCGATCCGGGAGCGTTCGTCTACACGCCACCCGCGCCAGCGTCGGCCCCCGCGGCCGCGGCCTCCGCCCCACCTGCAGCGGCCTCCAAGGGCTGACGACACCATGGCCTTCGCCGCGCCCTTGCCCGACCTGCGCCCCGACGCACCGCGGATGACGGCAGCGCGCGATCCGCTGCTGCGCGAGATCGAGGTGATGGACGAGTACGGCGAGCGGCGCACGATCCCGATCCCCGCCGAGCGCCCGCTGACCGTGTTCGTGGACAAGCGCGAAGTGGTCACGCTGATGACGCTGGGCGCGAGTCCGGAACTGCTGGTGCTCGGCTGGCTGCGCAACCAGCGGCTGGTGGACACGCTCGCGGACATCGAGTCGATCACCGTGGACTGGGACGTGGGCGCGGCGGCGGTGTACACGCGCTCGGGTCTGCCGGACCTGGACCGCCGCACCGGCCGGCGTGTCGTCACCACCGGCTGTGGCCAGGGCACCGTCTTCGGCGACGTGATGGAACAGGTCGATGCCATCCGCCTGCCCGACGCCCGCAGCGCCCGCATCCGCCAGGGCACGCTCAACGGCCTGCTCGACGTGATGCGCCAGCAGGACAGCATCCACCGCAAGGCTGGCTCGGTCCACGGCTGCGCGCTGTTCCTCGGCACGCAACTGCTGATGTTCATCGAGGACGTGGGCCGCCACAACGCCATCGACACCATTGCCGGCTGGATGTGGCTGCACGGCGTGGAGGGTGGCGACAAGACCTTCTACACCACCGGCCGGCTCACCAGCGAGATGGTGATGAAGGCGGCGCACATGGGCGTGCCGATCATCGTGTCGCGCAACGGCGTGACACAGATGGGGCACGACCTCGCGACCCGGCTGGGCATGGCGCTGTTCGGGCGGGCAGCGAACCGGCATTTCCTCTGCTACACCGGCTTCGAGCGGTTCGAGTCGGAGCCGGAGGTGAAACGGGCGGCAGTGCGCGTCGTCGCGGGCTGACGCCCAGTCCCGTCAGCCGTTCGGAAACTTCAGTCCGATCCGCACCGCCGCCACCACCGCCTCGGTGCGCGAGTTCACGCCCAGCTTGCGGAACAGGCCCAGCAGGTGGGTCTTGATGGTGGATTCCGCCACGTCCAGCTCGCGGCAGATCACCTTGTTGGACTGCCCGGCCGTCAGCAGCCGCAGCACGTCCACCTGCCGCGGCGACAGCCCGAGCCGGTCTATCGCCTCCGCGGCGCGGGCTTCGTCGCTTTGTTCCAGCACCGGCAGCGGAGCCACGGTGCTGTAGACGACAGGGGGCAGGTAGATGCCGCCGTCCAGCACCACGCGCAACGCCTGCTCCACCGCCTTGCCACGGGTCGTTTTGGGAATGAAGCCGGCTGCGCCCTCGTTGAGCGCCGCGATCACGGTATCGGCATCGTCGTTGGCGGAGAGCACAACGATGGTGCGGTCCTCCGCCGCGGCACGCAATTGGCGCAAGGTGGGCAGACCATCGCTGTCGCGCAGGCCAAGGTCGAGCAGGATCAGCTCGATGTCCGGTTCAGCCGCCAAGTGGTCCAGCGCCACGGTCATGCCATCGGCTTCGCGCATCACCACGTCTGGAAAACGCGCTGCCAGCAACAGCATCAAGCCGGAGCGGAACAGGGCGTGGTCATCGACAAGCAGAGCCTTCATCGCGGCAAGTACAGAGGTCATAGGACAAGCGACCACTATACAGAGCGTCCATGTGTACGATGTCGTACCTTTGTCTAGCGCCGAATTCTCCAGCGCCGCCAAGCGATGACAGCACCAAAGTGCCCCCATAAAAATAGAAAATAACTATCAAATAAAATAAAAATAGCAATTTGATCAATGAATCGGCAGGCACTAAGATTCGTTCCATCGGATCAACCGATCCTTTCACCCCAGCGACCCAAGGAATCCCGCCATGTCCCTGATCAACACCCAAGTCCAGCCGTTCAAGACCACCGCTTTCCACAACGGCAAATTTGTCGAAGTCTCCAATGAGAGCCTGAAGGGCCACTGGTCGGTCCTGATCTTCATGCCGGCCGCGTTCACCTTCAACTGCCCGACCGAGATCGAAGACGCGGCCGACAACTACGCTGCGTTCCAGGCCACGGGCACCGAGGTCTACATCGTCACGACCGACACGCACTTCTCGCACAAGGTGTGGCACGAGACCTCGCCGGCCGTCGGCAAGGCGCAGTTCCCGCTGGTGGGTGATCCGACGCACACGCTGACCAACGCCTTCGGCGTCCACATCCCGGAAGAAGGTCTGGCGCTGCGCGGCACCTTCGTGATCAACCCGGACGGCGTCATCAAGACCGCCGAGATCCACTCGAACGAGATCGCCCGTGACGTGAAGGAAACGCTGCGCAAGCTGAAGGCCGCCCAGTTCACCGCCGCCCATCCCGGCCAGGTCTGCCCGGCCAAGTGGAACGAAGGCGCTGCGACCATCACCCCGTCGCTGGACCTCGTCGGCAAGATCTGATCCTTCCCGACTGCCCCCCACCGCCCTGCCCTGAAAGTCACCCATGCTGGACGCCACCCTCAAGACCCAGTTGAAAAGCTACCTCGAACGCCTCGTGCAGCCCATCGAGATCGTCACCTTCACGGATGACACCGAACACTCGAAGAAGCTGCTGGCGCTGGTGGACGATGTAGCGTCGGTGGCACCTGCAGGGCGGCTGGCGGTCAGGGCCGGGGCGGTATCGGGCGAGCGCGTGCCCTCGTTCCAGATCACGCGGGCGGGCGCCAACACTGGCGTGCGCTTCGCTGGGCTGCCGATGGGCCATGAGTTCACGTCGCTCGTGCTCGCCCTGCTGCAGACCAGTGGCTACCCGCCGAAGGTCGAGGCCGCGCTGGTCGAGCAGATCAAGGCACTCGACCCGGGACAGGATCTCGTCTTCGAGACCTACATGTCCCTGACCTGCCACAACTGCCCGGACGTGGTGCAGGCGTTCAACCTGCTGGCCGCGCTCAACCCGAAGATCCGCCACACCGCGATCGAAGGCTCGATGTTCCAGGCCGAGATCGACGAGCGCCAGGTCATGGGCGTGCCCTGTGTCTACCTGAACGGGCAGATGTTCTCGTCCGGGCGGATGGAGCTGGCCGAGATCCTGGCGAAGATCGACACCGGCGCCGCCGCCCGCGAAGCCGCGAAGATCACCGCGCAGGCGCCCTACGACATGCTGATCGTCGGCGGTGGCCCGGCGGGTGCGGCGGCGGCGATCTACGCAGCCCGCAAAGGCATCCGCACGGGGGTCGCGGCCGAGCGGTTCGGCGGGCAGGTGCTCGACACGATGGGCATCGAGAACTTCATCTCGGTGAAGGAAACCGACGGCCCAAAGCTCGCCACCGCGCTGGAGCAGCACGTCCGGCAGCACGACGTGGACGTGATGAACCTGCAGCGCGCCACCGCGTTGATCCCGGCCACGGAACCCGGTGGCCTGATCGAGGTGAAGCTGGAGAACGGCGCGAGCCTGCGCAGCCGCAGCGTCATCATTTCGACCGGTGCCCGCTGGCGGCAGATGAACGTCCCCGGTGAAGACGAGTACCGCAACAAGGGCGTGGCCTACTGCCCGCACTGCGACGGGCCGCTGTTCAAGGGCAAGCGCGTGGCCGTGATCGGCGGCGGCAACTCGGGCGTGGAAGCGGCGATCGACCTCGCCGGCATCGTCCGCCACGTCACGCTGATCGAGTTCGACAAGCAACTCCGCGCCGACGCCGTGCTGCAGAAGAAGCTGCACAGCCTGCCCAACGTCACCGTCATCGTCTCGGCGCTGTCCACCGAGGTCCACGGCGACGGCCAGAAGGTCAACGGCCTGAGCTACAAGGACCGCACGAACGACACGCTGCACCGCGTGGACCTCGAAGGCATCTTCGTGCAGATCGGCCTGCTGCCCAACAGCGACTGGCTGCGCGGCACGGTGGAGCTGAGCGGGCGCGGCGAGGTGATCATCGACGACCGGGGGCAGACCTCCGTGCCGGGCGTGTTCGCGGCGGGGGACGTGACGACGGTGCCGTACAAGCAGATCATCATTGCGATGGGGGCGGGTTCGACCGCGGCGCTGAGCGCGTTCGATCACCTGATCCGCAGCAGCGCGCCGGCCTGAGCAGGTGATGCGGGATGGCGCGGGATGGCGGTGAATCCAATGCGTTTGCAAATGAGAACGATTATTGATAGCATCAATACGTTCTCAACTCGCCGGACTCCCGACCATGACGCACTCGCTCCACCGCTCCGTCCTCGCCACTGCCGCCGCGCTGGCCGCTTCGCTGACTGGCCTGCCTGCGTCCGCGCAGGCGCAGGAGCAGGTGCTCAACCTCTACTCCGCCCGCCACTACCAGACCGACGAGGCGCTCTACAGCAACTTCACCAAGGCCACCGGCATCAAGATCAACCGGATCGACGGCAAGGAAGACGAGCTGGTCGAGCGCATCCGCAACGAAGGCACGGCCAGCCCCGCCGACCTGCTGATCACGGTGGACGCCACGCGGCTGGAGATTGCCGACAAGCTCGGGCTGTTCCAACCGGTGAAGTCGACGGTATTGGAGACGCGCATCCCCGCCGCGCTGCGGACACCGAACTGGTACTCCTTCTCGACCCGCGCCCGCGTCATCGTCTACAACAAGACCGCCCTCAAGCGCGAGCAGGTGCAGGACTACGAAGACCTCGCCAACCCGGCGCTGAAGGGCCAGGTCTGCGTGCGCTCGGGCGCACATCCCTACAACCTGTCGCTCGGCGGCGCGCTGATCGCCCATGACGGCGAGGCAAAGACGGAAGCCTGGGCGCGTGGCATGGTCGCCAACTTCGCCCGCGCGCCCAAGGGCGGCGACACCGACCAGATCATGGCGGTGGCAGCCGGCGAATGCGGCGTGACGCTGTCGAACACCTATTACGTGGCCCGCCTGCTGCGCTCGACCAAACCGGCGGAGCAGGAAGCCATGCGTGCCGTCGGCGTGGTGTGGCCGAACCAGGCGAGCTGGGGCACGCACGTCAACGTGTCCGGCGCCGGGGTGCTGAAGTATTCGCCGAACAAGGCCGCCGCCGTGAAGTTCCTGGAGTACCTCGCCAGCGACGCCGCGCAGCTCTACTTCGCCGACGGCAACAACGAGTGGCCGGTGGTCAAGTCGGTGGCGACGAACAACCGCGCGCTGGAGTCGCTGGGCGCGTTCAAGGCCGACGCGCTGCCGATCGGCGATCTGGCGAAGAACACGGTCACCGCGCAGAAGGTGTTCGACCGCGCCGGCTGGCGCTGAGAAGTCCGAGAAGTCTGGTCAGGGGGCGCCGCCAGTGCCGCGCCCCTTGGCGATGCTCCGGCACAGCAGCACCATCGGCACCAGCCCCACCCCCACGATCGCCAGCGCCGCCGTCGAGGCTTCGGTCAGCCGCTCGTCCGAGGCCAGCGTGTAGGTCTGCGTGGCCAGCGTGTCGAAGTTGAAGGGGCGCATCACCAGCGTGGCGGGCAGCTCCTTCATCACGTCGATGAACACCAGCAGCCCCGCCGTCAGCGCGCTCCCGCGCAGCATCGGCAGGTGAACGCGCCGCAGCGTCTGCCCCGCGCTCAGGCCGAGGCTGCGTGCCGCGTGGTCCATGTTCGGCGTGATGCGGCCCAGGCCCTCGTCGATCGCCTGCACCGCTGCCGTCAGGTAGCGCACGAGGCAGGCGTACACCAGCGCCGCGATGCTGCCGGTGAACAGCAGGCCCGGCGTGTGCCCGGTCAGCTCGCCGATCAGTGCCGCCAGCGCGTGGTCGAGCTGCGTCACCGGGATCAGCACGCCCACCGCGATCACGGACCCCGGCAGCGCATACCCCAGCCCCACCACCCGGTGCGCCCAGCGCGTGACCCGGCCACGGTGAACCCGCGCCGCATAGCCGATCAGCAGCGCCAGCGCCACCGCCAGCACCGCGGTGGTCCCGGCCACCAGCATGCTGTTGCGCGCCAGCACGAAGAAGCGTTCGCCGAACTGCGCATCGCCGTCGGTCAGCGCCATGCGCAGCAGCAACCCCGCCGGCAGCAGGAAACCCGCCACCAGCGGAATCACGCAGCCGATCACCGCCGCGGCGGCCTTCACGCCTGACAGCGGCGCACGCGGGCTGCCGAGCCGGCGCAAGGTGGTGTCGTGGTAACGCCGCCCGCCCCGGCTGACCCGCTCGAAGGTCAGCACCGCGACCACGAAGGCCAGCAGCACCAGCGCCAACTGCGCCGCCGCGACCCGGTCGCCGAGCGAGAACCAGGCGCGGTAGATGCCGGTCGTGAAGGTCTGCACCGCGAAGTAGGACACCGTGCCGTAGTCGGCCAGCGTCTCCATCAGCGCCAGCGCCACGCCGCCCGCGATCGCCGGCCGTGCCATCGGCAGCGACAGCCGCAGGAAGGCCCGGAACGGCGACAGCCCCAGCGAGCGGCCCACTTCGATCATTCCGCCGGCCCGCTCGATGAACGCCGTGCGGGCCAGCATGTAGACATACGGGTAGAGCACCAGCGTGAACATGAGCGCGGCGCCACCGAGCGTGCGCACGTCCGGGAACCAGTAGTCGGCCTTGCGCCAGCCGAACGCGGCGCGCAGGGCGGTCTGCACAGGGCCAACGTACTGGAAGAAGTCGGTGTAGACATAGGCGATGACATACGACGGCATCGCCAGCGGCAGCACCAGCGCCCACTCGAACGACGCCCGTCCCGGGAACTCGTAGCGCGTCACCAGCCACGCCGACCCCACGCCCAGCGCCGCCACGCCCAGCCCGACCCCGGCACACAGCCACAGCGTACACGTCACGTAGTCGCCGAGCACGGTGGACGCCAGGTGCCGCCAGGTCTCGCCCGTGCCGCCCGAAAACACGTGCGTGCCGACCGACACCAGCGGCGCCGCCACCAGCAGCGCGGCCAGGACGGCGGTCCACAACAACCAGGGACGGCGGTTCGGGGCAACAGACATCAGGGACACCATTCCAGTCAAGAGTCAGGCAACGATAATCATTATCATCTGGGCCATGCCCATGCACCCCACTCCCTGGCTCGCCCTCGACGGACTCCGACTCGGCTACGGCACCAAGACCGTCGTCGAGCACCTCGCGTTGCAACTGCCGCAGGGCACCATCGGCTGCCTGCTCGGGCCATCGGGCTGTGGCAAAACGACCGTGCTGCGCGCCATCGCGGGCTTCGAGCCGGTGCTGGGCGGGGAGATCCGGCTGGACGGGCAGTGCGTCAGCGCCACCCGCGTGCAGGTGCCCCCCGAACAGCGCCGCATCGGCATGGTGTTCCAGGACCACGCTCTCTTCCCACACCTCACGGTGGCGGCCAACGTCGGCTTCGGGCTGCGCGGCCATCCGAACCCCGCGAAGCGCGTCGCCGAGATGCTCGACACGGTGGGTCTCGGCCACACGGCGCAGCGGTATCCGCACGAACTCTCCGGTGGCCAGCAGCAGCGGGTGGCGCTCGCCCGTGCGCTGGCGCCGTCGCCACGGCTGATGCTGCTGGACGAACCGTTTTCGAGCCTCGACATCGAGTTGCGCGAGCGGCTCGGGGCGGAGTTGCGCAGCCTGCTGAAAGCCGCCGGCACCACCGCCCTGCTCGTCACCCACGACCAGCACGAGGCGTTTGCCATCGCCGACGAGATCGGCGTGATGCACCAGGGCCGCATCCAGCAGTGGGCCAGCGCCTACCAGCTCTACCACGAGCCGGCGAACCGCTTCGTCGCCGACTTCGTCGGGCAAGGCGCCTTCCTGCCGGGCGAAGTGCTGGACGACCACCACGTCCGCACCGAGCTGGGCGTCACGCACAGCGACCATCCGATCCGCTGCACCGAACACGGCGACCTGTGCGGCCGGGGCTGCCCGGTCGATGTGCTGCTGCGGCCGGACGACGTGGTCCATGACGACGCGGCGCCGACCCAGGCCCGCGTGGTCCACAAGGCATTCCGCGGCGCGGAGTTCCTCTACACGCTGGCGCTGGACAGCGGCGCGCAGGTGCTCTCGCTCGTGCCTTCGCACCACAACCACGCGGTGGGCGAGGCGATCGGGATCCGGCTGGAGCTGGCGCATGTGGTGGCGTACCAGCGCAGCCAACCCCCATCCGACCAGCGGCCGCTCACGGCGCCAGACAGTACGCAGTGATGGCCTCCACGGTGGCGCATCCGGTCAGCGCCATCGCGATCTCCAGCTC
>JBEEMX010000103.1:0-9177 GCA_041192465.1 Pseudomonadota bacterium
ATCGAGGTCGCGCTCGCCGTCAGTGGCGCCGACAAGGTCAACGCGGTGGGCTGGTGCGTGGGCGGCACCATTCTCTCGTCAGCACTGGCCGTGATGCGCACACGCGGTGAAGAGTCGGTGGCCAGCCTGACGCTACTGACCACGATGCTCGACTTCCGCGATCCGGGTGACCTGGCCGTGTTCATCGACGAGGAGGGTGTCGCGAAGCGCGAACAGACCATCGGCCAGGGCGGCATCTACCCCGGCTCCGAACTCGGCTTCGTGTTCCAGACCATGCGTGCCAACGACCTGATCTGGCCGAACGTGATCAAGAACTACCTCAAGGGCCAATCGCCCGAGGCCTTCGACCTGCTGTACTGGAACGCCGACGCCACCAATCTGCCGGGCCCGATGTACGCCTGGTACCTGCGCAACATGTACTTCGAGAACAACCTGCGCGTGCCGGGCAAGCTGACCATGTGCGGAACCCAGGTGGACCTGGGTGCCATCGACATGCCCAGCTATGTGCTGGCTGCACAGGAAGACCACATCGTGCCTTGGCGCTCTGCTTATCGCACGACGCAGCTCGTGGGTGGAAAAACGCAGTTCGTGCTCGGTGCCAGCGGGCACATCGCCGGGGTCATCAACCCGGCGTCGAAAAACAAGCGCAGTTACTGGGCGGGCGGCCAGCAGGGCGACGATGCCGAGCAGTGGCTCAATGGCGCCACCGAAACGCCCGGCAGTTGGTGGAACCACTGGATCAAGTGGCTGTCGCCCAATGCGGGCAAGGCCGTGGCGGCGCGCCGCAAGCTGGGCAGCAAGAAGTACCCACTCATCGAGTCGGCGCCAGGGCGCTATGTCAAGGTCAGAGCGAGTCAACCCAAATGAACTACGACAACATCCTCGTTGAAGTGCATGGCGAAGGGCCGCTTCGCACTGGTGTCATCACGCTGAACCGTCCGAAGCAGCTCAACGCGCTGAACGACGCGCTGATGGACGACCTGGGCGCTGCGTTGAAAGCCTATGACGCCGATGACGGCATCGGCTGCATCGTCGTCACCGGCAGCGAGAAAGCCTTCGCCGCCGGCGCCGACATCGCGGCGATGGCGAAGTTCGATCACATGCACGTCTACAAGACGGGCTACATCACGCGCAACTGGGAGACGCTGACGACGATCCGCAAGCCGGTGATCGCGGCCGTCGCGGGCTTTGCGCTCGGCGGCGGCTGCGAGGTGGCGATGATGTGCGACTTCATCATCGCCGCAGACACCGCCAAGTTCGGGCAGCCGGAGATCAAGATCGGCGTCATTCCCGGTGGCGGTGGCACGCAGCGCTTGCCGAGGGCGGTCGGCAAGTCCAAGGCGATGGACATGGTGTTGACCTCGCGCATGATCGATGCCGCCGAGGCCGAACGGGCCGGGCTCGTCTCCCGCGTCGTGCCGGCTGACAAGCTGATGGACGAGGCGCTTGCCGCTGCGGCGGTGATCTGCAGTTTGAGCCTGCCCAGCCTGATGATGGCCAAGGAGGCGGTGAACCGCGCGTTCGAAGCACCACTGGTCGAGGGCGTGCGGTTCGAGCGGCGCTTGTTCCATTCGCTGTTCGGCACTGCGGATCAGCAGGAGGGCATGGCCGCTTTCCTGGCCAAGCGCAAGCCCGCGTTCCAGCATCGCTGAGACGGCGCCTGAACCGGCCATGCCCATGCCCACACAATCCGCCGCCGGCTCGATCTCGGCTATCGCGCAGGAAGCCCTGCACCGCGTGATCATCGTCGGGGGCGGTGCAGGTGGTCTGGAGCTCGCCACCGCGCTGGGCAAGAAGTTCGGCCGGCGCGGCCGTGCCGCCGTCACGCTGATCGACCAGGCCCGCTCGCATGTGTGGAAGCCCAAGCTGCACGAGATTGCCGCCGGCAGCATGGACATCGGCCTGCACGAAGTCTCGTACCGCGCCCAGGCGCACTGGCACGGCTTCCGCTTTCGAGTCGGCCAGTTGACCGGGATCGACCGCGCCAGCCGTCTGGTGCATGTCGCGCCCTTCGTCGACGAGGATGGTGTGGAGGTCACGCCCGCGCGCAGCTTCGGCTATGACACGCTGGTGATCGCCGTGGGCAGCCAGAGCAACGACTTCGGCACGCCGGGTGTGGCCCAACACGCGCTGAAGCTCGAAACCACCGCCGACGCACGGCGCTTTCACCGCCGCATGGTCAGCGCACTGATCCGCGCGAATGCGCAGCATGAAGCGCTGGCGCCGCACCAGCTTCAGGTCGCGATCATCGGCGCGGGTGCCACCGGGGTCGAACTGTCGGCCGAGCTGCACCGAACGACGCGCGAACTGGTGGCCTACGGGCTGGACCGCATCGACCCTGAGCAGGACCTGCAGTTGCACCTGATCGAGGCCGCCGAGCGCGTGCTGCCGGGCCTGCCCGAGCGGATGTCCACGGCCGCGCGGCAACTGCTCGAAGGGATTGGCGTGCAGGTGCATACCGGCGCCAAGGTGGCTGAGGTGCTGCCCGACGGCGTGCGACTGGGCGACGGCCGCGTCATCGCCGCTGAGCTGGTGGTGTGGGCTGCAGGCGTGAAGGCGGCCGACTTCCTGCGCGATCTGGACGGCCTGGAGACCAACCGGATCAACCAGCTCGTCGTGCGGCCCACGCTGCAGACCACGCTGGACGACCATGTGTTTGCGATCGGTGACTGCGCCGCCTGCCCTTGGCCCGAGGCCAACCAAGGCAAGGGCGGATTCGTGCCGCCGCGCGCCCAGGCGGCGCACCAGCAGGCCGCGCTGATGGTCAAGCAGGTGCAGCGCCGGCTTGCCGGCCATCCGCTGTTGCCCTACCGCTACCGCGACTTCGGGTCACTGGTCTCGCTGGGGGAGTTCAGCACGGTGGGCAACATGATGGGCGGTGCGACGGGCGGCAGCCTGATGGTCGAAGGCTTCATGGCGCGTGTCATGTACCTGTCGCTGTACAAGATGCACGAGGTCGCCCTGCACGGCTTCGTCAAGGTGGCGCTCGACACGCTGGCGCGGTTGATCACTCGCCGCACCGAACCCCACGTCAAGCTGCACTGAGGCACAACCCCATGGACGCTCTGCTGCTCGCACGCATTCAATTCGGCTTCACGGTCTCGTTTCATATCGTGTTCCCGGCGCTCACCATCGGCCTGGCGAGCTACCTGGCGGTGCTGGAGGGGCTGTGGCTGAAGACCGGGCGGCAGGTCTACATGGACCTCTACCACTTCTGGTCCAAGGTATTTGCCGTGGCCTTCGGCATGGGCGTGGTCTCGGGGCTGGTGATGGCCTACCAGTTCGGCACCAACTGGAGCGAGTTCTCGCGCTTCGCCGGTGGCATCACGGGCCCGCTGCTGGCCTACGAGGTGCTGACGGCGTTTTTCCTCGAGGCCGGGTTTCTGGGCGTGATGCTGTTCGGGATGCAGCGCGTCGGGCCTGCGCTGCATTTCACCTCGACGGTCGCCGTGGCGGTCGGCACCCTCATCTCTTCGACCTGGATCCTGGCCTCGAACAGCTGGATGCACACGCCTCAGGGGCACGCGATCATCGACGGCCGCGTGGTGCCGCTGGACTGGATTGCCGTCATCTTCAACCCGTCGTTTCCGTACCGGTTGACGCACATGGTGCTGGCCGCCTTCATTGCGGCCGCGCTCGTGGTCGGTGGCAGCGCGGCCTGGCATTTGCTGCGCGGCCGTAGCCACGAACCGGTGCGGGTGATGCTGTCGATGGCGCTGTGGATGCTGCTCGCCGTGGCGCCGCTGCAGGCCATCGTCGGCGACGCCCATGGCTTGAACACGCTCGAATACCAGCCCGCCAAGCTGGCCGCCATCGAAGGCCACTGGGAGAACCATCCCGGCGAAGGCGTGCCGCTGATCCTTTTCGGCTGGCCCGACATGCAGGCCGAAACGACGCACTGGAAGGTCGAGATCCCACGCGGCGCCAGTCTGCTGCTGACGCACAGTTGGGGCGGGCAGATTCCGGCGCTGAAGGACTTCCCCCGCGCCGACCGCCCGAATTCGACCATCGTGTTCTGGACCTTCCGGGTGATGGTCGGGCTCGGCTCGCTGATGATCCTGCTCGCATTGGCCGGACTCTGGCTGCGGCGCGGCGGGCGCATTTATCGCTCGCGCCTCTTCCTGCGCTTTGCGCTGCTGATGGCACCGAGCGGCATCGTGGCGCTGTTGGCCGGATGGATGACCACCGAGATCGGCCGCCAGCCCTGGGTCGTGTACGGCCTGATGCGAACGGCCGACGCGGTGTCCCCGGTCAGCGCCCGGCAACTCGGCATCAGCCTGGCGCTGTTCGTGGTCGTCTATTTCGTGGTCTTCGGCGCGGGTACCGGCTACCTCCTGAAACTGATCGCCAAGGGGCCGATGGTTGACGAAGGGCTGTCCGCCGCCGCCGATCAGGCACCAACGATCACCGGTGCGGTGAATCAACGCGGAGTCGTCCATGGGCATTGACCTGCCTCTGCTGTGGGCCATCATCATCCTGTTCGGCGTGATGATGTATGTGGTGCTGGACGGATTCGACCTGGGCATCGGCCTGCTCTTTCCGTTCTTCAAGTCGAAGGACGACCGCGACGTGATGATGAACACCGTCGCGCCGGTCTGGGATGGCAACGAAACCTGGCTGGTGCTTGGCGGTGCGGGGCTGCTGGCCGCGTTCCCGCTGGCGTACGCAGTGGTGCTGAGCGCCTTCTACCTGCCGCTGATCCTGATGCTGATCGGCCTGATCTTCCGCGGCGTGGCCTTCGAGTTCCGCTTCAAGGCCAGTCCAGAGCGCCGTGGCTGGTGGGATCTGGCCTTCATCGGCGGCTCGGCGTTGGCGACCGTCTGCCAGGGCATCACGCTGGGCGCCTTCATCTCCGGCATTCCGGTGCAGGGTGGTCGCTATGCAGGTGGCGAGTTCGACTGGTTGACGCCGTTTTCGGTCTTCACCGGCCTCGGGCTGCTGGCGACCTATGCGCTGCTCGGCAGCACCTGGCTCATCATGAAGACCGATGGACTCTTGCAATTGCGCATGAAGCTGCTGGCCCGCAACCTGTCCTGGGTGTTGCTGCTGTTCATCGGCGCCATCAGCCTGTGGACGCCGCTGGCACTCGAACGTGTTGCCGCGCGCTGGTTCACCTGGCCGAACCTGCTGTGGTTCATGCCCGTGCCCTTGCTGGTGGTGCTGGCCATGCTCGGCTTGTGGCGTGCGCTGCGTGGCACCAAAGACTCCGCGGCCTTTGTCTACACGCTGGTTTTGATCGTCCTGGGCTACAGCGGCCTGGGCATCAGCATCTGGCCGAACATCATTCCGCCCGACGTGTCGATCTACGCCGCCGCCGGCCCGCCGCAAAGCCTCGGCTTCGCCCTCGTGGGTGCGTTGCTCATCGTTCCGATGATCCTGATGTACACGGCCTGGGGTTACTGGGTGTTCCGCGGCAAGGTGCGCCGCGGGGATGGGTATCACTGATGCGCGCGCCCGGCGATTCGGCGCCACGCCGTTGGCTCGGCCGCCTGGCTTGGCTTGGCTTGTTCTGGGTTCTTGGCGTGGCAGGAATGGGACTCGTTGCGGGGCTGTTGCGTGCGCTGATGCGTGCAGCGGGCCTCGGGCAGTAGGGCGTTGTTGCCGGCCTCGACGTGCCGGCAGCGGCGGATTATTCGAACGTCGCAAAGGAGTACGAGATGGGCAAATACATTCTGTTGGGCAACTGGACCGATCAAGGCGTGCGGGATGTGAAGAACACGGTCAAGCGATCGCGCGCGGCACGCGAGGCGTTTGCGGCAATGGGGGTCAATGCCCGCGAGTGGTTCTTCACGCTGGGGCAATACGACGTGGTGCTGACGGTTGATGCACCGGACGACGAGACGCTGACCCGGGCCACACTGGCGCTGGCGATGAGCGGCAATCTCCGCACCACGACGCTGCGCGGCTTCGGAGAAAAGGAGATGGAGGCCATCGTCGGCTCGCTGCCGTAAGGCCCAGGTCATTGTCGATCCTGACGATCTACCCGCACGTGTACAAGAAGCTCGGCTACGGCTCGCCCGCCGCCGGTGTCACGCCGCATTTCGTCGGCACGATGCTCGGCAAGGCCGCCGGCCTGCAGCTCAACCACATCCCGTTCAAGGGCGGCGCCAAGCACTCGCGCTTCCTGCCCAACGTGCCGACGTTCGCGGAAAGCGGCTTCAAGGACGTGGTGGCCAAGCTCAACGCGGCGATCCAGAAGGCGCTGAAGGCCAAGCCGCTGATCGAGGGGCTTGAGAAGCCCTCGTTCGAGGTCGAGGGTCAGTCGTCGGCCGAGTTCAACAAGATCGTCAAGGGTGAACTCGATCGCTGGGGCCCGGTGGTCAAGGCCTCGGGTTTCTCGTCGGAAGATTAAGGCTCGTTTCGCCACGGAGCGCCCAACCAAGGAAATCACATGCAGTTTTATCTGAATGGCTACGCCCCCGGCGACCCGGACATCCACCCTGCAGCGCCCGGCGCCGAGAAGCGATCCGCGGGCCTTCCGGAGGCGGTCGACGTCCTCATCATTGGCAGCGGTCCCGCAGGTGCATTGCTCGCGGCCCAGCTCTCGACTTTCCCCGGCATCAGCACCCGACTGATCGAGCGCCGCGACGGCCCGCTGCAGGTCGGTCAGGCCGATGGCATCGCCTGCCGCACGGTGGAAATGTTCGAGGCTTTCGGCTTGGGGCAGAAGCTCATCCGCGAGGCCTATTGGGTCAACGAGACCGTCTTCTGGCGTCCGTCCAAGCAGGACCGCTCGCGCATCGAGCGCACCGGGCGCATCCAGGACACCGAGGACGGCTTGTCGGAGTTCCCGCACGTCATCGTCAACCAGGCCCGCCTGCAGCACTACCTGCTCGACTACGCGCGCCTGTCGCCGACCCGACTCGAAGCCAACTACGGTCTGGAATTCGTCACCCTGAAGGTCGAATCCGAAGGTGAGTACCCGGTCGTCGTCACGCTGCGCGATGCGGAGAGCGGCCCGGAGACGACGATCCGCGCCAAGTACGTCGTCGGTTGCGACGGCGCGCGCAGCATGGTGCGGGATGCGATCGGGGCCGTGCCGCAGGGCGACTTCGCCAACCACGCCTGGGGTGTGGTGGACATGCTGGCCACCACCGACTTTCCGGACATCCGCCTGAAGGCCGCGATCCAGTCGGGTGACGAGGGCAACATCCTGCTCATCCCGCGCGAGGGCGGCTACATGGTGCGGCTCTACGTCGACCTCGGCGAGATCGACCCGAACAACCGCGATGCCTTCCGTGACAACACGCAGGAGGGTGTCATCGCGGTCGCTCAGCGGGTGCTGCGCCCCTACACGCTCGACGTGAAGAGCGTGGTGTGGTTCGCGGTGTACCAGGTCGGCCAGCGCGTCACCGACCGCTTCGACGATGTGCCCGCAGACCAGGCCGCAGATCAGGCAAATGCGCGCCTGCCGCGGGTCTTCATCGCCGGCGACGCCTGCCACACGCACAGCGCCAAGGCTGGCCAGGGCATGAACGTGTCGATGCAGGACACCTTCAACCTCGGTTGGAAACTCGCCTCCGTGCTTGAAGGACGTGCCAAGCCGGAACTGCTGCGCACCTACTCCGCCGAGCGCCATGCGATTGCCCAGGGCCTGATCGACTTCGACAAGGAGTGGTCGAAGATCATGGCGTCGCCGCCGAAGGATCCGAACCACCCGGAACTTGGCGGTGTCGATCCGCAAGAGCTGCAGGCGTACTTCGTGAAGTCGGGTCGCTACACGGCCGGTGTGGCGACGCACTACGCCCCGACGACGGTACTGACAGCCGAGGCAACGCACCAGGATCTCGCCAGGGGCTTCACGATCGGCATGCGTTTCCATTCGGCGCCGGTGGTGTGCCTGGCCGACGCCAAGCCAGTGCAGCTCGGCCATGCCGCGCGTGCCGATGGCGCCTGGCGCATCTATGCCTTCGCCGACGCGAGCGGTCAGCGACTGCGCGAACTCGCCACCTTCTTGGCGGAAGCGCCGAATTCGCCGATCCGTCGCTTCACTCCGACGGGAGCCGACATCGACAGCGTCATCGATGTTCGCGCGGTGTTCCAGCAGGGACACCGTGAACTCAAGGTCGAAGAGCTGCCGTCGATGCTGCTTCCGCGCAAGGGGAGCTTCGGGCTTGTCGATTACGAGAAGGTCTATTCCCCCGACCTCAAGAACGGCCCCGACATCTTCGATCTGCGCGGCATAGACCGTCCGAATGGGGCGATCGTCGTGGTCCGTCCTGACCAGTACGTGTCGAACGTGTTGCCGCTGGACGCGCATGATGAACTCGCTGCTTTTTTCGGCCAATTCCTGCTCGATCGCCACTAGAGCGTGTTGTTGACTCGCCGGTAGCCACGGGCCGCTGGCGCAGGAGCCGGGTTCTAGAATTGCCCGATGGACAGAAAGCCGTGCCCGAGCGACATCAGCACTGAAGAGTTGAACTTCGTGGCCACTTACCTGACGTTGATCGACGAAGAGGCCCCGCAGCGTCTTGCCGTCCAGCGCCACCAGTGCGTGTCGATGAACGCATGGATCTTGCGGTACGACGTCGCTCCCGAGGCCACAGCCAGCACGCAGTACAGCAGCGTGTGGACCACCCCATGCGACCCGGCGCGACCCGTGCCGGGTGCGCGCTTGGATGCCTCGACCTACGTGTCGTTTTTTGAATGTTTTGCGCAGGCAGTACGGGGTCGAGGGCAACGACATGATCGACCTGTCCTTGCCCAACAACACCACCGATCCTGCCAACCAGGCCTACGACCAGAATGTGCTGCTCACGGCGGTGACGCGATTGCCAACGTGCTGTTCGGTGACGGCAACCCGTCCGGCAAGCTGCCGCAGACCTTCCCCAAGAGTGAAGCAGACCTCAACGTCGTCTACAGCGAAGGCCTGCGCATGGACTACCGATGGTTCAACGCGGCTTTGTTGCACAACCCACCCAGCCGGCCGGTGGTCGAGCGGTGAGGTAGGCTGACGGGATGAGCAAGCCGGCAAAGCAGAAGTACACGACGAAGAACTGGTCGCCCTACACCAAGGCGCCGAGAGCCAGGGGATCGCTGACGATGTGGCTGGACCGGGACATGGCGTGGCAGGCCGATCCGGTCAGCGGCAAGGCGGGGCGACCGGCGACGTACAGCGACGCGGCGGTGCAGTGCTGCCTGACGATGAAGGTGCTGTTCGGGTTGGCGCTGCGCCAG
>JBEEMX010000104.1:0-16107 GCA_041192465.1 Pseudomonadota bacterium
GTGACGCGGGCTGTGGCGTAACTCCGTCCGGGGTCAGGGGAGTCTCGGCCTTGGCGAGGTTGTGCAACAAAGCCTCACCGATGCAGAGTTCACCCACCTGCTGCGCAGCTTCAAGGGGATGGTCACGAAGCGGCCAGAGTATGTGGCGCTGCTGCAGTAGCGATTTGGCGACTGCACCGGATTACCCATATCCCCTCCAGCGCGATAGCGCCCGCTTCAGCACCACAGCCCCCGACCGATAACACCCTCAGCCCCGCGGCATCCGCTGCCCGGGTTCGCCGGTGTGGAGGGAACAATGCGAGAGCGTCAATCAGTGTGGTCGGTGACCGTCGGCTCGGTCCTCGTCGCGGCTGCCGCTGCTGCCTGCATCTACGGACTGAACCATTGGGCAAGCGCGAGTGCGGCGACCGAGCTGCGGCTGGTTGATCTGCGTGGCGCGCTGAATGCGATGGACGGGCTGGAATGGCGTGCGATCAGCACCAAGGCCATCAATGCCGAACTGAATGAGCGCATCGAGGCGCAGCAACGGCAGGTCGATGTGCTGGTGGCCCAGATCGGCACGGCCGAAGGGGGAGCCGCACTGCCTGCACTGCACCAGACCTACGTGCAGGCGCTCGCCAAGGAGTTCGACCTCATCAAGGCGGATGACATCGACGAGGCCCTGGAATTCGACGAATCCACGGTGGATCCTGCCTTCGATGCATTGGCCAAACACATCGCCGAGGCGGCCCAGGTCAAGCGCACCGAGGCGCAGCGCATCGGCCACTACGCCGAGTGGGGCATGGTCCTGTCGCTGCTGGTTGCCGCGGCCATCGTGGGCTGGATGTTCACCCGCTTCACCCGCACCCGCGAGCACCAGGCTGACGCGCTGAAGCAGGCACTGACAGACCTTGGCAATACGCAGGATCAACTGGTCCAGGCGGGCAAGCTTGCCGCGCTGGGCCAGTTGGTGGCGGGCATTGCGCACGAGGTCAACACGCCGCTCGGCGCGATCCGGGCTGCCGCCGGGAACGGGATGGCCGCGCTGACCTCCGCCCTTTCGGCTCTGCCACAACTGGGGCAGCGGCTCACACCCGCCGAGCAGACCGCTTTCTTCACGCTGCTCGACGACGTGCTGTCGAGCCCGACGCAGCTCGCCACCAATGACCGGCGCACCCTGCGGCGTGCCATGATCGGTCAACTGGAAGCGGCCGGCATCGACGACGCACGGCGTGTGGCCGACCTGCTGCTCGACATCGGCGTGCGCGAGTCCCTTGGCACGGTGCTGCCGCTGCTGCGCCACGCCGAACGCGACTGGTTGCTCATCCTCGCCTACGACCTGACCCGGCTGCGCGGCAACAGCGCCACCATCCTCGACGCGGTGGAGCGTGCCTCGAAAGTGGTCTTCGCCCTGAAGAACTACGCGCGGGTCGAGCACAGCCAGGACAAGCAGCCGGTGGACGTGTGTGCCAGCCTCGAAACCGTGCTCGATCTCTATGGCAACCAGATCCGTCAAGGCATCGAGGTGCAGCGCCTGTTCACCCCCATTCCGTCCATCCATGGCCATGCCGACGAGCTGGTGCAGGTGTGGACCAACCTGATCCACAACGCCATGCACGCGATGGAGGGCCGCGGTCGCCTGCAGCTTGGCAGTCAGGTGCAGGACGGGCATGTCGTGGTCAGCATCACTGACTCGGGTCCGGGCGTGCCCCCTGAACTGCAGGGCAAGATCTTCGAGCCCTTCTTCAGCACCAAGCCCCGCGGCGAAGGCACCGGCCTGGGCCTGCACATCTGCCAGCAGATCATCGCCAAGCACGGCGGCGCCATCCAGCTCGACAGCGTGCCGGGGCGCACCACGTTCCATGTCCGCCTGCCGATCGGGCAAGCGGTGCCAGCCTGAGCGGCCAACCTAGGAGTGCTGCGATGACCAAGTCCGCGATCCTGTGCGTCGATGACGAGGCGATCATCCTGACCAGCCTCAAGGAACAACTGCGCCGGCGCTTCGGCGAGCGCTACCTGTACGAGACGGCCTCCAGCGCCGACGAGGCTTGGGTGGTCATCGACGAACTGTGCGCAGAGGACATCAACATCCTGGTCATCGTGTCCGACTGGCTGATGCCGGGCATCAAGGGCGACGAGTTCCTGGCCCAGGTCTACCAACGCCATCCGCAGATCGTCACCGTCCTGCTCACCGGGCAGGCGGACGAGGCGGCCATCGAGCGTGCGCGCCGCAACGCACACATCCGCGCTTGCCTGGCCAAGCCCTGGAGCGAAAGCGAGCTGGCGCTGATCATCGAGTCCGCACTCGGTTGAGCCGGGTCTTGCCATGGTTCACCCACGCCAGCGCCCACCCACGATCATCTGCGTCGATGACGACCTGCCGCTGCTGAACAGCCTGCGCGAGCAATTGTTGCGCGGGCTGGGCGGCGCTTGCGACATTGAGCTGGCGTCCAGCGGCGAGGAGGCGCTGGACCTGCTGACCGAACTCGACGCCGAGGGCGTCACCGTGCCGCTGCTCATCTCCGACCACCACATGCGGGGCATGCCGGGCACCGAATTCCTGGTGCGTGCCCACCGCCGCTACCCGGACATGCTGGCCATCCTCCTGACCGGGCAGGCGGATGTCGATGCGGTGAGCCATGCCGTGAACCGCGCCAATCTCTACCGCCTGCTGACCAAGCCGTGGCAGGAAGGTGACCTGATCCTCACGGTGAAGGAGGCCCTGCGCCGCGTCGGCCAGGACCGGCAGATCGCCCAGCACGCGGCGGCGCTGGCCGCGGCCAACCAGCGGCTGGAGCAGTCGCTGACCCTGCTGCAGGCCACGATGGACGCCACGCCCGACGGCCTGCTGGTGCTCGACCAGAACGGGCAGGTGGTGCAGGTCAACCGGCAGTTCGCCGAGCTGTGGGCCTTTGCTGCCCCGATCACGGTGCCGGCGGAGGGCAGGGGGTTGCTGACCCATCTGCGTGCGCAGTTGCGCGATCCGCAAGCGCTGGCGCTGGCGTTCGACGGGGCCCAGCCACCGCAAGACGTGGTCCTGCTGGAGTTGCGGGACGGTCGCTGCATCGAGTACGCGGGCCGACCGTACCGGCTCCAGGGCCGCAGCGTCGGCGTGGTCTACCACTTCCGCGACGTCACCGACCGGGAGCGCAGCGCCCGGCTCATCCGGCACCAGGCCTTGCACGACAGCCTGTCAGGGCTGCCCAACCGGCTGCAGTTCGGCCAGGCGCTGACGCAGGCCATCGAGGACGCCCGCACGACCCAGGCGTGTCTGGCTGTCCTGTTCGTGGACCTCGACCATTTCAAGCAGGTCAACGACTCGCTGGGCCATGACTTCGGGGATGAGCTGCTCCGGCAGACGGCCCACCGGCTGTCGCATTGCATCCGGCAGGGGGATCTGATCGCGCGCTGGGGTGGCGACGAATTCACCGTCCTGGCGCCGAACGTGTGCAACCCGGACGAAGCCGCTGCGCTGGCGAGCCGGATCGTGCAGTCGCTGGACCAGCCGTTTGCGATCGGTGACCAGCTGCTGAAGATCAGCGCCAGCGTCGGGCTGGCCAGTTTCCCGGCTGATGGCGAAGACGGGCAGTCGCTGCTGCGGCGGGCCGACATGGCGCTCTACCGGGCCAAGGACGCCGGGCGCAACGGCTTCCAGTCTTTTCGGGAGAACGTGTCAGAGCGCGTGGCCGATTGCGCGGTCGAGGTGGGTGTAGCCCCCATCGACCACGATCCACTGCCCCGTCGTGTGGCTGGAGCGCGGCGACAGCAGGAAGACCACCATGTCGGCGATCTCCTCGGGCTTGGTCATGCGCCGGCCCAGCGGGATGCGGCGCTCGATCGCTGACAGCGCGCCCGCCGGGTCCGGCAACCGCGCCAGCTCGCCCCGGTACATCGGCGTCAGCACCTCGGCCGGGATCACCGCATTGACCCGGATGCCGTCGTCCCGCAGCGCCGCGGCCCATTCGCGGGTCAGGCCGAGCAGCGCGCCCTTGCTGGCGACGTAGCCGCTGGTGTCGCCCTGGCCGGTCAGCGCGGTCTTGGAGCCGATGTTGACGATGGCAGCACCACCCGCCGGGCCGTGGGCCTTCAGGTGCGGCAGGCACAGGTGGGCCATCAGGTAGCAGTGCGTCAGGTTGCGGTCGATGGATTGGACGAAGGCGCTGCGACCGGCCTCCAGCCCGACATGGTCGTTGACGCCCGCGTTGTTCACCAGCCCGTGCAGCCCGCCCAGCGACTCGGCTGCCTGGGCGACCGCCGCACGGCAGGCATCCTCGTTGGTGAGGTCCAGGCGGTGGAACTGCGCTGCGGGCTGGAGCGTGTGCAGTGCGTGGTCGAAGTCGGGCTGCAGCGGATCACGTCCGAAGACCACCGGAATGGCGCCTTCGCGTGCGAGGCTCAGGGAGATGGCGGCGCCAATGCCCGATCCGCCGCCAGTGACGATGAAGGCGCGGTTGTGGAGATGCAGGTTCATGGGGGCGGTGGGTCGGGAAGGGTGAGGCTGTAGAAGCGCGCGGCGTTGGTGCAGCGGACGGCGTCGCGCTCGGCGGCGGGTCCGGCCGCTTCCGTCAGCAAACCGGACAGCTTGCACTGCACGCCCGGCAGTGCCGCAAGTTCGATCAGCCCGCTGCGCCACGCCGTCACCCAGTCGCCGGACCCGCCCTGCGCGAGCTGCGGCTTGGCAGCGTGGTCGATCACCACCGGCTGCAGATGCCACGGCTGCACCAGCGCATCGAAGCGCAGCCCGAGGCGAACGAGCGCACGCATGACCTCGGGATGCGCTGACCAGCGTTCCAGCGTCGCCACCGATTCGATTCGATCCGGCCCAGGTCCACCCAGCCGACCACGCCGCCAATGAAGGGATGCGCCTCGGCCAGTGACAGCAGGAAATCGGTCTCGGCCTCGCTGTCCGCCGCCTGCACCAGCACGGTCTGCACCACGCCATGCGCGCACAGCAGCGGCTGCAGGTCGGCTGGCTCGAAGTTGCGGCAGATCGGGGCCAGCGCCGCTACATCCGGGCGCAGCCAGCGGTAGTCGCCGCGGGCGGGGCGCCAGAAATGCTGGTGGGCGTCGATGCGTCGGGGTGGGAGGGGATCCATGTGGGCGGCATCTTGGCCACTTTGCCGGCCCGTGGTGCGGGGAGTTTCCCGCGGCCGTTCAGGCGAGAAGGGTGCGGACGTGGTGCCGCTCGCCGGGTGTCCGTGCGTCATCGGCCAACAGGCGCAGCACCGCTGCCGCCACGTCCTCGACCCGGCCGAGTGCCCCGTCGCGCTGCCGCTCGGCGAAGGCCGCCGCGCCGGGGTAGTCGTCCGGCGAGGCGCTGCGCAGCGTGGCCTGCATGTCGGTGTCGAGCGCACCGGGGTCGATGCTGAGCGCGAGGAAGGGATGCGCCTGTCGCGCCTGCTCGGCCGCGACGACACGCATGAACTGGTCCATGCCCGCCTTGGCCGCGCTGTAGAGCGACAAGCCGGCGTGGGCGCGCACGGCGGCGCCCGACGTGATCTGCGCCACCACCTTGCGCCCGGGGCAGGACTGGAAATGCGCCATCGCCGTCGCGAGGAAGGTGATGCCCGAGACGAGATTGACGTTCAGCGCGTCGATCAGCGCGCCGACCGGCTTGTTCGCTGCGGGGCCGACCGGCTGCACCGTGCCGGCGTTGTGGAGCACCAGCAGCGCGGCGACCGACAGTGGATCGATCCCGGCCAGCACCTCGCCGAGCGCCCGCGCCACCACCGCCGGCTGCGCCAGATCGACCCGCACCGAATCCGTCGTCGGGGCCGAGCGCGACAGCTCGATCACGCGCCAGCCTTCCGCCTGCAACTGCGTGACCAGCGCCCGACCCAGCCCGCGCGAGCCGCCCGTGATCAACGCCAGCCGGGTGTTCACAGCACCACCTTGCGGGCGTGCAGTGCCTCGGCCTGTCCACTCGGTGCCCGACACTCGATGCCCCGCAGCGCCATCAGCCCCTGGAAGGTCGCCTCGGCGAACCAGCCCTTGGAACGCTGCGTGCCGAAGTGCGCCATCAGGTGCTGCACCTTGCGCTGCGCGATCTCGGCCGGCAGCGGCACGTAGACGTTGGGCTGGCCGAGGTCGCCTTCGTACTTCGGGATCTCGTACTCCAGCACGAGGTGGTCGCGCCAGGTCTGCCACGTCAGCTCGCCCACCGTGCGGTGGTCCTGGTGGCGGTCTTCCAGCCGGTGGGTCAGCACCACGTCGGGCGTGGTGCGCCGGGCGATGTCCGACAGGAACGCCTTCAGCCGTGCCGTCTCGGACGGGAAATGCGCATCGCTGAAATCACCGACCACCACCTCGACCGACGCCGCCCCCGCCAGCAGCGCCTCGGCACTGCGGCGCGCCTCGATGGCCCGCTCCCCCGGCGCGCTCAGCACCACCCAGGTGACGTGGACCTCCGGCACCTCGGCCAGCCAGCGCAGCACGGCGCCGCCGCAGCCGATCTCGATGTCGTCGCTGTGCGCGCCCAGGCAGAGCAGATGCAGCCGGTCACGCCCGGCAGCGGGATTCAGGGACAGCATGTCGAGTGCGCCGGCTCGATCTGCTCGGGCTTCCAGACCATCCACGGGCAGTTGCCCTTGCCCTCCATCCGGTCGTAGGTGATCTTGTCCTTGAAGGTGTCCATCGGCTGCCAGAAGCCGTGGTGGCGGAAAGCACCGAGCTGGCGCTGGGCGATGAGCCGCTGGAAGGGCGCCTCCACCAGCTCGTCGCCTTCCTCCAGCACGTCGAAGATCCCGCGGCGCAGGCAGAAGAAGCCGGCGTTGATCCAGTACGGCCGTTCGTTGAGCGGGCCGAAGCTGGTGACGATGCCGTTGTCGTCGCCGTGCAGCGCGTGAAAACTCTGCGGCGAGGGCACGGTGGCGAAGCTCGCCGTCACGCCGCTGGCCTGGAACTCGGCGAGGTGCTGGTCCAGCGGCAGGTCGCTCAGGCCGTCGGCGTAGTTGGCCAGGAACATCTCGTCGTCGCCGAGGTACTTGCGGGCCCGCAGCAGGCGCTGGCCGATGTTGGCATGCAGGCCGGTGTCCACGAAGGTGATCTTCCAGTCCTGCAGGTCGCTGCGCACCAGGTCCACCTTGCGCCCGCCTTCGCTGAGCACGAAGTCGTTGGACAGGCACTCGTTGTAGTTCAGGAAGTACTCGCGGATCAGGTCGCCGCGGTAGCCCAGGCAGAGGATGAATTCCTTGTGGCCGTAGTGGGCGTAGTAGCGCATCAGGTGCCACAGGATGGGCCGCACGCCGATGTTGACCAGCGGCTTGGGGATGGTGTCGGAGTGCTCGCGCAGGCGCGTGCCGAGTCCGCCGCAGAAGAGGACGACTTTCATGGGGGAGGGCCTTTCTTTCGGGATTCGGAATCGGATGCGGCTTCGGTACGCTCCAACGTGCGCAGCAGCCCGGCACGTTCGAGCGCACTGGCGGCTTGTTCCACCTGCGCGAACGGCAGCCGGGCACGTTCGGCGATGGCGAGCAGGTCACGGGTGCCGTCGGCCTGGTTCAGCACCCACAGCAGCGCGTGCTCGAACGCGCCCGGTGCGCCGCCGCCGACACTGCCGTACAGCCCGCGCTTGCCGAGCCGCGGCTCGCCCTTGGGGCTGAGGTTGAGCGGCGTGCGGTTGGCGTCGAGGACCGAGGCGAGCCGGGCGAGTGTTTGCAGCGCCGAGGCGAGCTGGGCGGGGCGGATCAGCGTCAGGTCGTCGGCGCTGGTGTGGTACTCGGCGTAGGTGCTGTTGGGCGAGCGGGTGAGGCGACCCATCGGCAGATCGAAACCGGGCGAGCAGAACTGGCGCTCGTCGTAGCCGTAGGGTTCGAAGTCGAGCAACTTGGCTTGGGTGTGGGCACCCGTGCCGCGCAGCACATGGGCCGCGGCGCGGTCGGTCAGCGTGTCGCCGCGGCGGCTGTGCTTGTAGTGCAGCACGCCGGGATCGCCCAGCAGCCCGAGCACGAGGCCAGCGCGCACGCGGCCCAGGCGTTCCTCGTTGCGCGACAACCAGGCCAGCGAGCCGATCGTGCCGGGGCCGAAGATGAAGCGCCACGTCAGGCGCGGTTTCGTCGGCGCTTGATGCAGCGCCCGTGCCAGCTCGACCGCGACGGCGATGCCGCTCAGGTTGTCGTTGGCCAGCGAGGGATGGCAGGTGTGCGTGTAGACCAGCACCTCGTCGTCGGACTCGCCCGGAATCACCGACTCGGCGTAGCTCAGGTGCCCCGGTGCGAGGTCGGCGTCGATCACCACCTCATACGGCCCCGGCCCGAGCCGCTCGCGGTCGCGGTGGCGCAGGCAGAAGCCCCATTGCGCGCGGTAGTAGCTGGTGCGGTACGGAATCCAGTCCGGGTGATCCGGCAGCGAGTGCAGGTGCGGCTGAAGCTCCGCCAGCGTCATCGTCTGGCGCACTGGCACCGAGTAGCCCATGACGTGCAGGTTGTGGGCGCGAAAATCGACCACGCGGCGTCCATTGCCCCCCGGGCCCACATCGGCGATCCACGCATCCCGGATGTTCCACTCGCGCGGGATCTCCCAGTCGTAGGCAGGCGTCCCGCTTGGAACTTCGGTGCGGACCAGCGGAATGCGCTCGCCGATCAGGTCCAGCGTCTGGCGCACGCCGTCGCCGGTCAGGCTGCGGCACAGCGGGTAGAGCGCCTCGATCAGCGCCCAGGCGTCGGCTGCAGCGGCGCTGGCCGCGTCGTCGGGGAGCAGGGCGTCAAGCAGCATCCCGCGTCCCGGCTGCGATCCCGGCGCCGTAACGCTGGCGGTGGGCCGCTTCGTCGAAGAACGGGCCGTCGCGGTCGCGCTCGGACATCGCCGTCACCGGCAGCGGCCACGTCAGCCCGAACGCCGGATCGTCCGCCCGCACGCCTGCGCCGAGGTCGCCCCGGTATGCCTCGGTCATCATGTAGAAGACCTCGCTGTCGTCCACCAGCGTCTGGAAGCCATGCGCCACGCCACGTGGAATCCACAGCGCGTTGCCGAGCGCCGCATCCAGCTCCACCGACACGGTGGCCCGGTAGGTCGGCGACTCGGGCCGCAGGTCGAGCAACTGGTCGAACACTCTGCCGCGTGTGCAGCGCACCAGCTTGCATTCGGTCGCGGGTGGCCATGCGAAGTGCATGCCGCGCAGCGTGCCGGCGCGGACGTTGAACGAGGTGCTGGTCTGCACCATCGCCGCGCCCAGTCCGTTCGCGGTGAACGTTTCCCGGCAAACGCGCCGCGTTCGTCGGCCATCGGCGCAAGGCGGATGTGCCGCACGCCGTCGATCGCCGTCGGCTCGAAGATCAACGGGCGCTCCAGAACAGGTCGTCGTCCACCTGCCCGGTGCGCTGCAGGTACTGCAACTGCTTCAGGCGGGTGTAGGGGCGCCAGCGGTGGTCGGCCTCGGTGAAATCGATGCGCTGGAACAGGCTGGCCAGTTCTTCGGCGCCACGCTGCGCGGTCCAGCGGGCCTTGAATCCGGGCAGACGCTGCTCGATCTTCTCGAACGAGACGCGGTAGCTGCGGTTGTCCGCGCTCGGCGGGCCGGCGGTGACTTCGCAGCCGGGGAAGGCGGCGGCGACGAGCTGGGCGATCTCGCGGACGCGGAAGTTCTCGTCCGTGCGACCGACGTTGAAGACCTCGCCGTTGACCGCGTCCGCAGGTGCTTCGACCGCGCAGCGCATCGCCTCGCAGATGTCCTCGACGTGGACGATCGGCCGCCACGGGCTGCCGTCGCTGACCATGGCGATGCGCCCGGTCGTGCGGGCCAGGGCGCAGAGGTCGTTGAGCACGATGTCGAAGCGCATCCGCGGCGACGGTCCGTAGGCGGTGGCGTTGCGCAGGAAGACGACGCTGAAATCGTCGCTGGCCATCGGCGTCACGTCGCGCTCGACCAGCGTCTTGCACACCGCGTAGGTCGTCTGCGGATTGACCGGCGAGCGTTCGTCCAGGAAGTCGCCCGTGCCGACGCCGTAGACGCTGCACGACGAGGCGTAGACGAAGCGTTTCACCCCCGCCTCGCGGGCGGCGCGGGCGATGCGCAGCGAGCCTTCGTGGTTGATCTTCAGCGTGATCTCAGGGCGGTTCTGGCCCAACGGATCGTTGGATAGCTCGGCGAGGTGGATGACCGCGTCGAAGCCGGCGAAGTCGGCCGGCTCGACGTGGCGCAAGTCCTTGCACAGCGTGCGGGCGCCGATGCGGGTGGCGAGCGGGTCGTGGTAGAGCCGGCCGTCGCCGTAGTAGCCGATGTCCAGGCCGGTGACTTCGTGGCCCGCGGCTTCGAGCCAGGGAGCGAGGCGGGCGCCGATGTAGCCCTCGGTGCCGGTGACGAGAATTTTCATGGGGATGGCTTGGTGGTCAGAACACGGTGACTGCGGGGATCGGCACGACGAACTGCCCGCCCCATTCGCGGATGTAGGCAGCGTCGCGGGCGATCTCGTCCTTCAGGTTCCACGGCAGGATCAGCACGTAGTCGGGCCGGGCTTCGCGGATGGCGGCCGGGGCGAGGATCGGGATGCGGGTGCCGGGGGTGAACTTGCCCTGCTTGTAGGGGTTGGCGTCCACCGTGAAGTCGAGGAAGTCGGTGCGGATGCCGCAGTAGTTCAGCAGCGTGTTGCCCTTGCCCGGCGCGCCGTAGCCGACGACCGTCTTGCCGCGCGACTTGGCGTCGATGAGGAAGGCGAGCAGCTTGCGCTTGGTCTCGCGCACGCGTTCGCCGAAGCCCTGGTACCGCTCGTGGCCGAGGAAGCCGTCGGCGATCTCGCGTTCGCGCAGGGCGTGGACCCGCTCGCCGACCGGGCGCACGGTGTCTTCGGTATGGCGGGCGTAGATGCGCAGCGAGCCGCCGTGCGTGGGCAGTTCCTCAACATCGAACAGCGTCAGGCCGTGGTGCGCGAAGACGCGCTCGACCGTGACCAGCGACAGGTAGCTGAAGTGCTCGTGGTAGATGGTGTCGAACTGCACGCCTTCGATCAGGCGCAGCAGGTGCGGGAACTCCATCGTGATGGTGCCGCCCGGCGCAAGCAGATGCTTCATGCCGCTGACGAAGTCGTTCAGGTCCGGCACATGCGCGAGCACGTTGTTGCCCAGCAGCAGGTCGGCGTGGCCGTGTTCTCGGGCGATGTCCGCAGCGGACTCGCGGCCCATGAAGCGCACCGTCGTCGGCACCCCGCGCTCGACCGCCACCTTGGCGACGTTGGCAGCCGGCTCGATGCCGAGCACCGGGATGCCGGCGGCGACGAAGTGCTGGAGCAGGTAGCCGTCGTTGCTGGCGATCTCCATCACGCGGCTGTTCGCGTTCAACTTGAATCGATCCGCGGCCATCACGGCGTAACGACGCGCATGTTCGACCCAGCTCGACGAGTAGGACGAGAAGTAGGCGTACTCGCTGAAGATCGAGTCTGGCGCCACGAACGCCTGCAACTGCACGAGGTGGCAGTCGTCGCAGACGTAGGCGTGCAGCGGGTAGAACGGCTCCATGTCGGCGAGCTGGTCCGGCGCGATGTGCGTCTGGCACAGCGGGCTCATGCCCAGATCGACGAAGCTGGTGCGCAGCGGCGCCCGGCAGAAGCGGCATGCGAGGGCAGAAGTGGGGCGTGTCATGTCGGGAAGATCGGCGGTTCGAGGGGAAGGTTGAGCGGTGGCGCTCAGGTGCCCAGGCGCTTGGTCCAGCGCGTGACGGTTTCCCAGACGGGGTTGGCGCGGCTGGTGGACATCACCGCGCCGGCCAGCGATTCCGGCAGGAACAGCGCACCCGTCGCCCAGGCCAGCATGGCGACGCGCTGCGTCTCGTTGTAGCCGGGGCAGGCTTTCAGCGAGTCGCGCATCAGCCGCCAGAGGCTGCCTGCGGTGTCCTGCGGGAAGGGGTGCGATGCCCGCGCCCAGCGCCACGAGGTGATGCGGTGGCGCACATGGGTGGGCAGCATCAGGAAAGGCCCTTCGACGACGATGCCCGAGCGTTCACGCAGCAGCGCCATCGTCCGGTCGCGGCTGCGCTCGACCAGGCTGACTTCGAGGCCGATGCTGCCGCTGTAGTTGCCACGGTAGCCGGGGGCGGCTTGCGTGTCGGGCTTGCGGTGCAGTCGGTAGCCGCCGAGCGGGCGGTCGGCGCCGACCACGCGGCCGTGGAAGGGCGCGGTGACGAAGGGGACGGTGTCGGTGCAGATCGGCCAGTCCTCGGGCTTGACCGGGAAGTAGGGCGCGACAGCCGAGCGCCGGTAGAGGTTGCCGCTGCCGGGCGGGCCGGCGTAGTGGCCGAGCGCGCGGATGACGGGCACCACGTCACCGTCGTGGCGCAGGAAGGGGACGACACCACCGAGCAAGGCCCCGTCGGCGTCGATCAGCCGCATCGGGTAATGGACCTTGGCGGTGCCGGCATCCGCCAGCGACAGGCAGGTGGCCATCGCGTCGTCATCGAGCACGTCATCCGCGTCCAGCCAGATGATCCACTCGCCGCGGGCCGCCGCGATGCCAAGGTTGTAGCCCTGGCCCTGTCCGATGTTGACCGCTTGCCGCACCAGCCGCACCCGGTCGCCATAGCGCGCGATCACCGTGAGCGAATCGTCGGTGGAGCCGTTGTCCACCACGATCACCTCGCAGCCAGGCAGGGTCTGGCGCAGCGCCGAGTTGATCGCCGCACCAAGGAATCGGGCGTAGTTGTAGTTCAGGACGACGATCGAGACATGCATCGGGAAGTACCGGGAATGGAACGACAAGGCTCCGGTGTATTGGAACCTGAATCGTAAATGAACGTAATTTTTATGCTGTGAATGCTGGGATATCGGCATCCGTCGGGCAATCCCGAGGTGTCGGGTCTGATGCCGCCTGGACAAGGGGGCCGGAGCGGCCGGATTTGCGCGGTGGCAGAGCCAGACGGCTACCATCGACAACCCTTTGAACGGAATGCCCCCCCATGCAGCTTTACATCGGCAACAAGAACTACTCGTCCTGGTCCATGCGGCCGTGGGTGCTGCTGCGGCAGTTCGGCATTCCGTTCGACGAGGTGATGGTGCGGTTCGACAGCTTCGACGCGGGCTCTGCGTTCAAGACCACGCTGGCCGGTCTGTCGCCGACGGGCAAGGTGCCGCTGCTGGTCGAGGATGCGCTGGTGGTGTGGGACACGCTGGCGATGGCCGAGTACCTCGCCGAGCGCCATCCCGAGTGCGCGCTGTGGCCGCGGGAGGTCCGCCAGCGGGCGCGCGCCCGGTCACTGTGCGCCGAGATGCACGCCGGCTTCACGGGGCTGCGCAGCCGCTGCCCGATGAACATCGAGGCTTCGCTGCCCGAGATCGGTGCGCAGATGCTCGCCGAACACCCTGCAGTGCGGGTCGATCTGGACCGGCTGGTGGCGATGTGGACCGAGGCGCTGACCGACAGCGGCGGGCCGTTCCTGTTCGGCGCGTTCTCGGTCGCGGATGCGTATTTCGCGCCGGTGGTGGCACGGCTGCGGACCTATGCGCTGCCGGTGCCGCCGGTGGTGGCGGACTGGATGGCGCAGGTCTGGGCGGCACCAGGGGTGGCCGCCTGGGTGGCCGAGGCGCTGGCGGAGCGGGATTTTCTGGATTTCGAGGAGCCGTACCGGATCACGCGTTGAACCGTTTACTCGCCGTGGACGCTGGCCAGCAGTGACTCCCGCGTGGCGGCTACTTCCTGGAGCAGCGCCTGCAGCGGGCGCGAGCGGTCGGCGGGCAGCAGCTGCTCCTGTGCCGGCACGGCATCGTCCGGCACCAGGCAGTCCAGGCTCATCGTGCGCGCCAGCGTGCGCTCGGCGGGAGTGGTCACCATCTTCTGTAGCACGACTTGCATCGAGGCGGCCTTTTCGCGGCGGCAGTTCTTGCGGTTCAGGTCACGGTAGCCGGAGGCTTCGATCTGGAAGCGGTGGGTGAACCAGCCGAGTTGCCAGAACGTTTCGGTGTAGCAGGTCCAGGAGTTTTCGTTGAGTGCGCGCAGGTGGGTCGGGTCGCGCCACGCGGTTGGCGCGTGTTCGCAGGGCACCTCGATGACGAAACGGCCACCGTCGCGCAGCAGGGCCAGCGCCTGCGTCATCAGCGTCGCGAGGTCCGGCGTGCGCACCAGCAGATTGCCAGCGCAGATCTCGGCGAACTGCCCCGCTTCGAGCCGCACCGGGCCGCAGAGTGCGCCGTTGGCCAGCAGCGGCAGTGTCTGCGGCTGGCCGAGGTCGAGCAGCAGGTCGGGTTCAGTCTCTGGGCGGCTGTCGATGTTCAGCCAGCCGACGCGGTAGTCGGTGCTGGCGCCGAGGTTCAGGCGCAGCGGGCGCCAGGGTTCCGGATCGCGCATGCGCACATGCGTTTGGCCGTAGCCGCTGACGAAGGCCAGCATGTCGGCGAAGGCTTCCGCTGGGTCCAGCTCCTCGAAGCCGGCCAACTGCGTGCGGGCCAGGTTGAACCAGGCGGGTGTGCCGAAGTCCTGCCGGAAGAAGGCGTCGAGGTTGTCGTCGTCGATCCAGGTGGCGGCATCTTCGTAGAAGGAGGCCGTGGCCGCGTGTGGTGTTTGCTCGCCAATGACCGGTGTGCCCAGGCTCAGGCAGTGCGCGAGCGTGATCGGCTCGAAGCGGCTGGTGTCGTGCGGGCGCAGGTGCAGCACGGCCTTGGCCTGGCGGATGTAGGCGTCGCGCTCGCCGGCATAGACCGGGCGGTCGAACTGGCTCACGGTCAGGCCCGTCTCTTCGATGCGCTTGATGAGGCGGCGGATGCGCTCGTTCTGCGCGCCGAGGACGAGCAGGTCGATCGGGCGGTCTTCCAGCGGCGCGGCCGGGGTCTGCGCGTCGGCGCTCAGATAGGGCGCGTGGACGAAAGGCACCAGTGGCACGTCGTCCGGGTGGTCGGTGTAGACCTCCAGATTGGCGGGGTCGTGGTCCACCACGGCCGAGTGGCGCAGCAGTTGCAGGTAGGCGGTGGAGACCTGCGAGCCTTCGTGTCCGAGCGACTCCAGGTTGACGAAGACGCAGGTGTGCTGCAGGCACTGGTCGGCATCAAAACCGAGGTGGGCGCCGAAGACGAAGTTGACCGCGTCGTGGCGCAGCCGGTTCTTGGACAGACTCACACGGGCACCCAGTCGCCGGAACTGGTAGCGGAAATAGCGTGCGGGGTCGATCAGGCTCAGCGCATGCGGCTGGCCCTGGGGTTGGACAACGCACAGATGGATATCCGGCAGGTTCATGAGCTGGTGCTCCGCGCAAAGGGGTGCAAGGTGTGCAAAGGGCCGCTGCCAGTCTAGGCAGACCGGCCCGGAGGATCGGGTCGATCAGGGTGGCCAAATCGGGCTACTTCCCCAGCGCGCCGTGTGGACCGAATTGGCGCAGTACGCCTAGGTTGTGGGTGGCGAGGTGGCTGCCGCGGCCATGTACGGTGCCGTCCAGATCCGGTCGTTCACCGATCTCCAGGCAGCGCTGCCAGGCCCCTTCGATCATGGGCAGCAGTTCGCCCGCACGGGCCGGCTCACTGGCCGCCCAGTCGAGCATCAGGTCACCGAGTGCGAAGAAGAAATCGGGCGAACGATCCCAGCGCGCCATGCTGTCCGAGGCCCGCTGCACGCCGTCGGCGTGGCGGCCACAGCACTTGAGCGCGTGCAGGCTGCGCACGCTCAGGTCGTGCAGCCAGGCGGGCGAGGGACCGGATGCGTTTGCGAGCAGTGTTTCGGCCTGGTCGAAGCAGCGCAGCGCCTCGGCATGGCGGCCATAGACATCGTGGTCCTTGCCGAGCTGGTACCAGAGATACGCGTCGTCCGGGTGGTCGTCGAGTGACCGCTGCAGCAGTGCGGCATTGCGGCCGGCCTTGCGGTCCAGCGCGACGGGGCGGTAGCCGTCATGCCCGACGCGCATGGGCAGCCGTCGCACGGGCAGTGTGTGTTGTGGCTGCTCGTGGATCCGGCCAGCGTAGCGCACGTGGCCAGGCAGGATGCGGCTGATCCAGTTGGAGGCAATGCTGGCGCTGTCCTGCGGGCCGTGGCTGCTGTCCACCCGCAGGGCGCCGACAAAGTCGGGGCGCAAGGTGCGCAGCGTCTCGAACCAGGGCCAGGTCCGCAAGGTGTCAAAAGCCAGGGCGGTGCCGATGCGGAGCCGCCCCCGAAGGGGAAAGAAGAAATCCATGGCAGCTATCATGCCAGCCATGCCCGCCATCATCCCCATCATCTGCGGCAGCG
>JBEEMX010000105.1:0-9115 GCA_041192465.1 Pseudomonadota bacterium
AGCGGCCTGACCACGTTCAACGCCAGCCACCCGACCTCGCTGAAGGACCAGACCTGGGTGTTGCCGCGCAGCAAGTTCGGCACGCCGCTCGTGACGGCGGGCAGCGCCTCGGTCACGGCCGACAGCAACGAATGGATCATCGCGGCCAACGGCGGCACGCAACTGCACTTCGTCGCCGCGCCGCGCTGAGGCCCACAACTTCCGTTCAGGCAGCGGGCGGAATCTTGTCGCAAAATCCGCTCGCCCGTCACCCCGACGGGTTGTTCCTGCCGGAGGTGGACCATGTGGAAACGTGTCGCAGTGGTGTGGACGCTGGTGAAGGTGGATGCGCGGGTGCTCTGGTACGCGCTGCAGCACCCGCAGTCGCCGCGCTGGCTCAAGGTCGGCGTGGTCGGCATGGTCGCGTATCTACTCTCGCCGATTGACCTGATCCCGGATGTGATTCCGGTGATCGGCGTGGTCGATGATCTGGTGCTGATCCCGCTGGCCATGCGCTGGCTGCTCAAGCGCCTGCCGGCGGCGATCCGCGACTACGCCGAGCGCCGTGCCCGCGGCGAGTCGGTGGACAAGGCCGGCCGGCCCACGGTGGTCCGTACCGTGGACTGAGGACTGGCGTAGGATCGGGTCCATGAACCTGATCGATTTCGAACTGCGGGGCGACTTCATCCCTCTGGACGCCTTGCTCAAGGCCACCAGCGTCGCCCACAGCGGCGGCGCCGCCAAGATGCTGGTGGCCGATGGCGCTGTCCAGGTGGACGGTCAGCCCGAGTCCCGCAAGACCTGCAAGATCCGCGCGGGACAAGTCGTCACCGTGGCCGCCGCGCACACGCGCATCCGGGTCCACACCCCGGCGCTCTGAGCTGGTCTCCACCCTTTGCCTTTCCCCCACCCTAGAGCCTAGAGGACAAGATGAACCGATTCTGGCGTACCGCCGTGTGTGTACTCGCCCTGTGTACGGCCCTGGCTCCCGCGCTGTCCGAGGCCAAGCGCCTTGGCGGTGGCGGTTCTTCCGGCATGCAGCGCAGCCTGCCCGCCAAGAGCACGCCGACCCAGAATGCACCGGCGCAAGCCCCGCAACAGGCTGCACCGACCGCACCGCTGGCGGGCGCCGCCGCCACCGGTGTCGCCGCGGCCAAGAAGCGTTCGTGGATGGGTCCGCTCGCAGGACTGGCGGCGGGCCTGGGCATTGCCGCCTTGATGAGCCATTTCGGCATGGGTGAAGCCTTCGGCAACATGCTGATGGTCGCGCTGCTGGTCATGGCCGCGTTCGCCGCCTTTGCGTGGTTCAAGCGCCGCTCGGCCGTGGGTGGCCAGCGCCCGGCGATGGCAGGTGCCGCTCCCCTGGCCCCGGACACCCCCACACAGCGTTCGGCGCACAGCGTGAGCTGGCCCGGCGGCGCGGCCGCGGGCTTGGCTACGGCCGATGCAGCCCCTGCTGCGGTGAGCCTGCCAGCCGATTTCGACCGCCCCGGCTTCGAGCGCATCGCCCGCATGGTCTTCATCCGGATGCAGGCAGCCAATGACCGCAGCGACCTGAACGACCTGCGCGAATTCACCACGACCGAGATGTTCGCGAGCCTCCGCACCGATTTGCAGGACCGCGGCAGCCGCACGCAGGAAACCGACGTGGTCGAGGTGCGTGCCGAGATCCTCGACTTCGACCGCGAAACGCAGCGCGATCTCGTCAGCGTGCGCTACACCGGCCTGATCCGCGAGGAAGCTGGTGCGCAGGCAGCCCCGTTCGACGAAGTCTGGCACCTGGTCCAGCCCAGCGACCGCAGCCGCAACTGGGCCATTGCCGGCATCCAGCAAGCCGCGGGCTGAGCCGGCTCAGGCCACCATCGCTCGATTGCGTCCGCCTAGCTTGGCGCGGTAGAGCTGGTCATCGGCTTGCCCGTACAGGGCCTCGATGGTCAGCCCGACGCTGTCAAGGTGGTTCTGGCGCAGGTCCACCACGGCCACACCGGCCGAAACGGTGATGCGCAAGGCCGCGCCCTCCCGGCCCGACAACGCCATTGATTCGACGCCGCTGCGCACGGCCTCGACCACCTGCTGCGCGCCCAGGCGATCGGTCATGGGCAGGCCGAGGCAGAACTCCTCGCCACCCATGCGACCGAACACGTCCGAGGCCCGGATGCGCCCCCGCACGGCATCGGCGAACTGCCTCAGCACCTGGTCACCAACCAGATGGCCGTGGCGGTCATTGACCTGCTTGAAATGGTCCAGGTCGAACAGCACCAGCGCGATCGGCTGGCCATCGCGCCGGCAACGCTCCAGCATGTGGGCCAGCATCGTCTGGGTGACGGTGCGGTTGAAGCAACCGGTCAGGCCGTCACGGGCAGCCAGATGCTCCATCTGCTGGGCAGTGCGCTCCAGACACGCCAGCACAAAACCGAAACCGGCACCCACTGAACTGACAAAACCCGCCAGCAGCATGAGTCCCTGGACCGTGCCAGGCTGGTTCAGACTCGCATAGTTACCAGGGTCCATCTCGGCGTGGACCGAGCGGATCCCGAACGCCAGGCAACAGATCGATAGCGTGATGCCCACTGTGCGCAACGAGGTTTCGGCCCGCCAGCCATCACGCAGCAGCACCCCCACCATCGGCACGACTTGCAAGGCCATGCACGCGCTGCTGATGGTGACAAGACGGTGGTAGGGCCAATCGGCAAGCGAGGCGAGGATCAACAGACTCACCCCCACCGGCGTGAACAGCCACAGCCCCCAGGGCAGCGCACTGCCCAGCACGAAGCGCCAGATCGCCCGCGTGTAAAGCGCCATCCCGGCCGTGATCAGTGCATTGGTGAGCACGACACCCAGCGCACCCGGTATCCACACGCGCAGCGGGATCGCCACCAGTCCCGCCAGAATCAGCACGCTGCCCTGCGTCCAGTCGCGCAGGGCCGGCTGCTGCGCGAGCAAGGACCGCCGGGCCAGCCCCAGGTCAAGCACGAGCATGGAGTAGCCGATCAGCAGCGCGATCAGGACCGTCGGAGTGTCAATGTGCATACAGCGTGTGCGAACCTGCGTGCCGAACCGCGCCCCCCGCTGCCCGTCGCACCAGTCCGCCAATCGGTTGCGCAGTATGGCCCCGCGGGAACCACGCACCCTGACTGGCGCACTTCAATTGGCATAGGCAATTTCCCCACCTCAAACCCGTAGCATTAATTCCGGAATTCCTTCACAGTTGCGGCGTGCAATTTTGCACTTAGCGACTGAGGAATTCCGCGATGGACATGCAATCGATGCAGAACTTCCTGAGCACGACCGCTCTGGACCTGGGCATCAAGATCCTGGCAGCGATTGCCTTCTGGATCGTCGGTCGATGGCTGATCGGCAAGGTCGTCGGACTGATCCAGGCCGGCATGAACCGCAACTCGATCGACCCGACGCTGACCAAGTACCTCGGCTCGATCATCACGATCGCGTTGAACATCACCCTGGTGCTGGGCATCCTGGGCTACTTCGGTATCCAGACGACTTCGTTCGCCGCGATGCTGGCTGGCGCGGGTGTGGCGATCGGTGCGGCCTGGAGCGGCATGCTGGGCAACTTCGCGGCCGGCGCCTTCATGCTGGTGCTGCGCCCATTCAAGGTCGGCGACTTCGTGAGCATCGGCGGCATGACCGGCACGGTCCACGAGCTGGGCCTGTTCGCCACCACCATCGTCACACCGGACAACGTCATGACCCTGGTCGGCAATGGCAAGGTCTTTGGTGACACGGTGCAGAACTTCTCCGCGCTGCCCTCGCGCCGCGTCGAACGCACCGCGCAGCTCGCCCAGGGGGTCGATGCACTGGACGCCATCGCCCGCCTGAAGGCAGCGGTTGCCAAGATCCCGAACGTCGTCGCCAGCCCCGCGCCAGAAGTGAACCTGCTCGACTTCAAGCTCGAAGGCCCGGTGATCTCGGTGCGCCCGTACACGCACACGGACAACTACTGGCAGGTCTATTTCGACACCAACGAAGCCATCATCAAGGTCTGCCAGGAAGCCGGCTGGCCGGTGCCGGCGGCCTACCACAAGGTGGTTCAAGGCTGATCGGACTCCGCTGCGTCCAGTTGCAACGCCAGCTGCCGCAGCAGCAGACGTGCCGTGCGTACATTCGTGGCGCACGGCACGTCGTGTACATCGCTTGCCCGCACCAGGGCATTGATATCGGGCTCATGCGGCTGCGGCGTCATCGGGTCACGCAGAAAGATGACCACGTCGATCGCCCCGACCGCCAGGCGAGCGCCAATCTGCAAATCACCACCCATCGGGCCGCTCAGCAGGCGCTCCAGAGTCAGACCTACCTCGGCCTGAAGGCGAGAACCCGTCGTCCCCGTCGCGCACAGCGTGCAGTCGGTCAGCAGGCTGCGGAATTCGGTGGCCAGCGCCACCATGTCGTTCTTCTTGCCATCATGGGCGATCAAGGCGATTCGGCAGGGCTGGAGGCGCATGGAAGGGCTTTCGCAGTGCAGGGACACACGGTCACGGAAATTCCATCCTAGCCAGCAGCGGTTACACCGCTCTCTCTTTCTGGGTGGATTTTGATGATGCAGCGCAGCATCAACTCCGGGAATACGCTACAATCGCCGCTGCTGTCTCTGACGCAACTGCCGCGAAGTGGTCACAACCCCACCTTGCATGGCAGCAACGACAACAGGCACAGCTGTTTCGTTCATCCCCTCTGACCTTCCTCTTTCCCCTCATCCCTCCGGCAGACCTTTTCGGTTCTGCGGGGCTGCAGGCGCGGTCGGCGGCGATGCTGTTCGACCCGGGCGGGCTTTTTCTCCACCCCCTTGAAGCTGCGAGCGTGGCGCGTTGACGGATGACGCCCCATGGACGCTGGCCCGCCATTGCGTTGTCGCACGTCTTGTGCTGACTGCGCTAGCCTGAACGGCGCCCATCGACGGTGCCAGATGAGAACCCATGAGCTTTGATACCCTTGGCCTGAACGAAGTCCTGTTGAAGTCGCTGACCGATTCCGGTTACGAGACCCCGACCGAAGTCCAGGCACAGACCATTCCCGCCGCCCTCGCCGGCTCCGACCTGCGTGTCTGCTCCAACACCGGCAGCGGCAAGACGGCTGCATTCGTGCTGCCCGCCCTGGAGCGTGTGCTGGCCGCCCGCGCTGACGCTGCCGCCCGCGGCATCAAGGGTTACCAGCCGAACAAGGGCCCGCGCGTCCTGATCCTGACCCCGACCCGCGAACTCGCGCTGCAAGTCTCCAAGGCCGCGATGACCTACGGTCGCCACGTCCAGGGCCTGCGCGTCGCCACCGTCGTCGGCGGCGTGCCTTATGGCGCCCAACTGGCGGCACTGCGTGGTCAGCTTGATCTGCTGATTGCCACCCCGGGTCGCCTGATCGACCACCTCGACAGCGGTAAGGCCATCCTCGGCCAAGTCGAGCTGCTGGTGCTCGACGAAGCCGACCGCATGCTGGACATGGGATTCATCGAGGACATCGAGCGCATCGCCGAATCACTGCCTGCCGAGCGCCAGACCGTCATGGTCAGTGCCACCTTCGCGGGTCAGGTGGGCCGTCTGGCCGACCAGATCCTCAAGGACAGCGCCCAGCGCATCGAGATCGCCAACCACACCGACAACCACGCCAGCATCGAGCAGCAGCTTCTGTGGGCCGACAGCCTGGACCACAAGTCCGCGCTGCTGGAGCACATCCTGACCGACAAGGACATGCAGCAAGCGGTGATCTTCACCAGCACGCAGCGTGACGCGGACGATCTGGCTGCGCGCCTGTATGACCTCGGCCACGCCGTCGCCCCGCTGCACGGTGGCATGCCGCAAGGCCGCCGCACCCGCACGCTGATGGCCCTGCGCCGCGGCGAGCTGCGCATCCTGGTGGCCACCGACGTCGCTGCCCGCGGCATCGACGTGCCGACCATCAGCCACGTCATCAACTACGGTCTGCCGATGAAGGCCGAGGACTACGTCCACCGCATTGGCCGCACGGGTCGCGCTGGTCGCACCGGTCGCGCCATCACGCTGGCCGAACGCCGTGACGTGTCGATGATCCGCCGCATCCAGCAGTTCATCACCCGCGCTATCCCGATCGGCATCATCGAAGGTCTGGAGCCGACCCGCCCGGCGCCGGAAATGAGCCCGAACCGCGGTCCGGTGCGTGAAGGTGGCCGTCCGCCGTTCCGCGGCGCTCCCGGCCGTGGCGCGCCTGGCGGTGGCTACCGCGGGGCGAACCCCGGCTATGGCGCCCCGCGTCACGACGGTCCGCGTCCGGACAGCCGTTTCGACGGCGCGCGTGGTGGCGATGCGCCGCGTTTCGACAACGACCGTGGCGCCCCGCGTTTCGACAACGATCGCGGTGCCCCGCGCAGCGGCTTTGGTGCAAGCCGCCCGGCCATGCGTCCGCGCAGCAATGGTCCGCGCTGAACGTTCGTGACCCTGAATGAAAAAAGCCGGCCACTGTGGCCGGCTTTTTTTTGAGCTGTCTCGCTGTACTGCTGTCAATCCCGGCGCCACTCGCCACCGCGTGGCTCCCAGCCGTGGTGACCACGCTCCCAGCGGTGCGGCTCCCAGCGATGGCCGTCACGGCGAGGCTCCCAGTGACCTGGCATCCAGACATGCCGCCCGCCGGACCAGTTCCAGAAACCGTCGATCCAGAGGTAGCCAGCCGATGGCGGTGGACCAGGGCGCTCCATGCGCACGGGCGGCGGCTCCACCACCACCACGCCGCCGCCGTTTTCATGGCCGCGGCGCGGCATGGGAGCCACCACGCAGCCGGACAGCCCGGTGCCGAGCAGCAGCATTGCCACGGCCAGCGTGCGGCGCATCGGGAACTTCGTCTGGATCGTTGTCATGGTCGTCACGGCGCGCAGCGGCGCCGGGGTGGTCAAACAGACCTAGTCAACGGACGAGCGCCGGTTTGCGCTGACCAGCTCCAGCGTCACCGTGACGCCGCCCTCCGTCACCTTGAGCGTGCCCGGCCGCAGACCCATGCGGGCGGCTTGGTCAATCGCCGCTGGGTCGACCTGGTGGACGACCGCCCCTTCGAGCAGATCCTCGGCCAGCATACCGCCCCAGTGGTTGACGTTCGAGGCCAGTAGCGCCGGCAAACCGTCGATGGCGAGGTTTTCGCGGCGCACCCGGACCAACCGGATGGTCGAATCACCAGCGTCAAAGCGCAGGCCGCTGCTGAACATCAGGTTGCCCTTGAAGGTGCGCGAGGTCAGCACACGCTCCTGCACCCCCAGATCAAAACCCAGCATCAACCGATCCTCCACTGGCAGCAGCTTCAGCTTTGGCGACGCCAGCCGCACATCGAACACCTCCAGCACCCGCCGGTTGGCCGGAAACCGCTCGGCAAGCGTCGCCAGGATCTGGCGCTCGCTCAGCGTGAAGGCCCGCGGCGTGCTCGTCGCACAGCCCCCCAGCCAGCCCAGCACCACCACGCCCGCAACGCGCTGCAGCAAACGCCGGCGAACACACGCCTTCGCACCGCCATCGACAGACAATCGTTCAGCTTCCACGGTGATGCTCCTCGGTTGGGACATGCCGGGCATTCTAATGATTGACCCTGTCCACGGTGTCAGGCTACATTACTGACCAATTGGTCATTTATACATTACCCCCTTGCCACAATCCCCCGACTCCACTGCAATCCTGTCGCACCAGCGGCGCAAGGCCGAACGCCCGCAAGAGCTGCTGGACGCGGCCCTGAGCCTGTTCGTGGAAAAAGGATTTGCGGCCACGCGGGCCGACGAGGTGGCCACCCGCGCCGGTGTCTCCAAGGGCACGCTCTACCTCTACTACGCCAGCAAGGAAGAACTGCTCAAGGCGGTCATTGCGCAGCGCCTGTCCAGCCAGATCGCCGAGGGCGCGCGGCAAGTGGCCGAACACCAGGGCAGTTGCGCCGAGCTGCTGCTGAACGTGCTCTCCGTCTGGTGGGAAAACGTGTTCGACAGCGATGCCTCGGGAGTCTTCAAGCTCATCATCACCGAGGTGCGCAATTTCCCCGACATCGCGGCCTTCTACTACCGCGAAGTGGTGGAACCAGGCCAGCAGCTCATCGGCAGCGTGGTCCGGCGCGGCATCGACCGGGGCGAGTTTCGCCCGGTGCCGGTCGATAGCGTCGTGCAGTCGCTGGTGCTGCCGATGGTGATGCTGTGCGTCCACAAGCATTCGCTGGGGGCCTGCAGTGCCTGCGGTGCCACCGAGGCCATGGTGGAACCCCACCTGTTCATTCGCCAGCACATCGATCTGTTGCTGGGCGGCCTGCGCGCCCCAGCCCTCCCCGTCTCCAAGCCCTGAAGTCACGCCATGAACCGCTCTGTCACGATTGCGCTCGCTGTGCTGGTTGTCGCTGCCGTGGGGCTTGGTGCCCGTCTGGTGCAGAGCCGGCGCACCGAGACGGCCGCCGCCACCCCTGCGGTGGCCGCCTCGGCACCTGCTGCACTGGATCTGCACGACGGTGATCTGGTCCGCGCCAGCACGGCAGAGCTGTCGCGCACGGTGGCGCTGTCCGGCAGTCTCAGGGCCGTCAGCACGGCCGTCGTCAAGGCCAAGGTGGCCGGCGAGCTGCGCAGTCTCGGCCCGCGCGAGGGCGACACGGTGCGCGCCGGACAGGTCATCGGCGAGATCGACGCCACCGAGTTCGTGCTCCGGGTCAGCCAGGCCACGCAGCAGGCCGAGGCCGCCCGCGCCCAGGTGGACATTGCCAAGCGCCAGCTCGACAACAACCGCGCGCTGGTCGAGCAGGGCTACATCTCCGCGACCGCACTCGACACCTCGGTGGCCAACCACGCCGCGGCACAAGCCAGCCTGCAAGTGGCCCTGGCCACCGCCGAGCTGGCCCGCAAGGCGCAGGCCGACACCGTGCTCAAGTCGCCCATCAGCGGCACCGTCTCGCAGCGGCTGGCGCAACCGGGCGAGCGCGTCGCCGTGGACGCCCGTGTGCTGGAGGTGATCGACCTGAGCCGGCTGGAGCTGGAAGCCGCCCTGCCCGCGGCAGACGCCGGCCTGCTGCGCCCCGGTGCCACCGCCGAGTTGGTGGTCGAGGGTTTGCCTGACCCGATCCGCGCCCAGGTCGCTCGCCTGAACCCGACCACGCAGGCCGGCACCCGCGCCGTGCTGGTCTACCTGAGCGTGCAGCCGGTGCCGGG
>JBEEMX010000106.1:0-9056 GCA_041192465.1 Pseudomonadota bacterium
TGACCTCGCCGGCCAGGTTGACCAGCCGGTCCAGCAGCGCAGCACGCACGCGCACCGGCTGTGGATTCAGCACGACACGCTCGGTCAGCGTGACCGGTGTACTGCCCGGCGGCGCAATGAAGCGCGACCAGTCGATCGTGCCGGCGGTGTCGGCCGGCAGCGGCACCGGCGCGGTGGTGGCAGCACGCACCGCAGCGCCGGGCGTGGGCGGCGCGGGCCGGCGGGCCTCGTCCGACAGCAGGCGCGGCGGGGTGAGCGTGGTCTGTGCCCAAGGCGCGGTGACCACCGTGGACACGGGCATCGACTGGCGCTCGCGCAGTGCCTCGAATGCCGCCACCAGCGCATCGACCCGCTGGGCCAGCATCGCCAGCCCGGCCGCAGGCACCACGGCGCCACCGGTCAGCAGTGACTCGATCGCCGACTCGAAGCGGTGCGCCAGCTCGCCCAGCCTCATCGCGCCGGCCAGCCGGGCGCTGCCCTTGAAGGTGTGCAGCGTGCGCATGCACGCGGTCGAGGCACCGGTGTACGCCGGTGTCTGCAGCCAAGTGGCGACCTGCGCCTCCAGCCGCGGCAGCAGTTCCTGCGCTTCCTCGGAGAAGATCGGGAACAGATCGGCATCGACCTGGTCGAGCTGGTCGATGTCGGCGTCGAACTCGTGGTCGATCACGGGAGCGGCAGGGGCCACAGGGGCCGACGCCGACGCCAGCGCAGGGGCTGAGGCCAGCACCACCGCAGTCCCGGCCAGACGCTGCCGGGCGGAGTGACTCCACGCCTGCAGCCGCTCACCGACCAGCGGCGACGCCACCTGCAGGAAACCGGCCGCGAACTGGTGCAGCAAACGGCGGATGTCGTCGCTGACCATGACAAACAGCTCGGCCTCGGCCGGGTCGATCGGGTGGATCACCTGCAGCGCCAGTGCCTGGTTCAGCGCGTGCTCCAGCGCCCGTGCCAGTTGCGCCAGCTCGGTGAAGCCGACGGTCGCCGAATTGCCGGCCAGCGTGTGCGCCAGCGTCACGGCGTCCTCGCCGAGCGGACGCGGCAGCTCCATCGCCCACAGCGTCAGCTCGGTGCCCAGGCGGCGCGAGACCTCGTCGGCCTCGTTGAGGTAGATGTTGAACAGCGGGATCTGCAGCCGCAACGGGCCGATGACCTTGATCTGGTCGTCGTCGGTCTGGCGGTCAGGTTGTGCCGCGCGGAGCACGTCGGTGGCGATCTGGGCGCGCACACCGTCGAGGTCGATCACGTTGGCGGCCGGCGCCTCGCCCACATCCAGGTCGAGGTGCTCGATTTCGGGTGGCAGTTCGGGCGGACGGGCCAGATCGGCTTCGGGCAACGGGCCGCTCAGGGTCGCGTGGGCCGAGGAGGTCGTGGTTTCCAAGGGCGTGCGCCAGCTATGGCGCTCGTCGTCCATGCCGGAGGAGCCGACCTCGATGCGCTCCATCGGACCGTCGGGCAGGTCGAAATCGTCGAATGACACATCGACCGCGGGGGCGCTGAAATCCAGCGGCAGATCGATGAGCATCGACGGCTCGACCGGCGCCGGAGGCGCAGGCACGCGCCACATCGCGCCACCCAGCTCCATCGGTCGCGTGGCCTGCAGCGGCTCCATCAGCGGTCGGGCGGGTTCACCCAGGGGCACCTCCAGATCGACATGCCCGTGCCCGTCGTCGGACAGCCCGCCGAAGCGCGAGATCGTCGGCGATGGGGTTGGCGGTACCGAGAGGCCCGGCAGGCACACCCGCATCAGCTCGCCCGCATGGCGCAGCGCCTCGGCGCCTGCCATCACTGGCTCGGGCAAGAAACCGGTGACATCGCGGCGGCCAATGGCCTCGGTCCAGGCATCGAAGTAACGCAGCGCGTCGCCCGTGAAGGTGCGCAACTCCAGGCTGGCGGGTGTCTGTTCGGCCAACCAGTGGTTGTAGAGCTGTTCGCACGACCAGGCCGCCTCGCCGAAGGCGTTGAAGCCGACCATGCGGGCGCTGCCCTTGAGCGTGTGGAAAGCGCGGCGCAGGTGCGTGAGCAGCGGCAGGTTGCCGGGGGTCTGTGCGAGTGCGTCGAGCGCAGCCAGGCCCTCTTCGACCACCTCGTGGGCTTCGTCGAGGAAAACCCCGCGCATCTCGTCGTCGTCTTCCAGCCCGGTGGGCTGGAACTGCGGCATGTCGAGCGGACTGGGCGCCGGCGGCCGCGAGGTCAGCGGCGGACCGAGGGGATCGAGGCCAAGCGGCGCCGTGGCGGTTGCGACAAAGTCCTGCATCTCCTGCAGCACCTGGGCGCGGTCGCCGTCGTGGTCCAGCGCGTGGCGGGCGGCGCTGAGGTGCGCGGACAGCGCCGGCAGCGCGGTAACCTGGGCATCGTTCTGCAACGCCTGCAGCTCGGCCAATGCGTCTTCCCGGGACATGCCGGCGTGCTGCATGGCGTCGGCGATCGCCTCGGCACGGCTGATCACATCGGCCGTGACCACCGAACGACCCATCACGGGCGACAGCACCCCCAGCAGCGGATCGAAATGGAACAGCGACTTCGCCACGACCGGCTGCACATGCAGCATGTCGATCAGGAAGCCGAGCGCACCCAGGTTGGCTGCCAGCCGCTGGAAGGCGCCCAGCGTGCGCCGATCCTGCGGCTGGTGTTCGCTGTGCAGCAGGTGCTCGACGTCTTCGCGCATGCAGTGCAGCGTCTGGATCGCCGCTTCCATGCCCAGCACCGAAAGCACACCCCGCATCGAGCCCAGCAGACCCGGCACACCCGCGAGCAGCCCGCTCTCCTGCGGACTGCGGAAGAACTGGTCGATCTGCTGCTCCACCTCACCGAGCGTCGCGCGCAGCTCCTGCACCACGCTGCCGAGCGTCAGACGCTCGCTGACGCGGCGGTAGAGCGCCTCCATCCACGGCTCCAGCGGCTGCGAACGCTGGCCGGCGGTCACGCGGTCGATGCGCTCGGCCAACCGGACGGCGTGGGCGGCGTGACCCGTGCGGTCCACATCGGCCTCGTCGAGCGCCGCTTCCAGATACAGCAGGCTGGTGGCAACCTCCATGCCCAGCTCCTGGCCAGGTGGCCGGTTGCTGCGCACGACGTGCATGGCGGCAGCGGCCAACGCACGGGCCAGGTGCCCACCGTCCTCGTAGAGCCGGCTGATCGATTCGCCAACCAGCGTGAACATGTCCAGCAAGGGCACCACCCGCTGCGGATCGCGGAAGGCTTCCGGCGAGGACACCAGGCTCCAGGCGTCCTTGGCCGATTTCACCCGCTTGCGGGTCTGCAAGACTTGAGCGGGATCGCTGCGGCCGTAGAACGGCGCGTTGTAGTCCAGCGGGGTTTGCGGTGTCAGGTGGTAGGCCGTCTGCACCGCGACCAGCATCGGCGCTGGCTGTCCCGGTCGGGGCCAGGCGCGGGCGCAATAGAACAGCAGATCCTGCGCCAGGCGTTCGGAGAAACCGTCCTCGCCCTTGACCCGGCTGCGCAACTGCGCCATGACGCGGGACGCCGTGCGCTTGAGGAACATGTCCGGCGGCAGCAGACCGAGCGACCAGGCCTGGAAGAACGCAGAGGCCAGGCGCCAGAGCGTCGCCTCCTCGGCCCCGGCGGCGGCGAGCGCCAGACTCGCGCAGTCGCGCGCCAGCGCGGCGGCTGCGGCCGGCGTGTTCTGGCGCATCAGCCCGAGCAGCGCCCGCTCGACGCTGGCAAGCATCGGTGCGTCGGCCCGGTGCGCCACACCGCCCGAGGCGTCCGGCACCTCGCGCAGGCGCCAGTCGTGTATCCACAGGTCCGCAGGGTGGATGCGTTCGGCGCTGTTCAGCTCCAGCAGCACGCGCCACTGCGGGAACAGCGCCACCGCCTGCACCGGCTTGCCAGCGAGCTTCTGTCCGAGGTAATCGAGCAGCGCGAGCGCGGCCTTCTCGACCGCCTCGACACCCGCCGCATCGAGCCGCTGCGGCTTGGCGACGAAACGCTGCACCAACTGCTCGGCCGAACGCAGCAGCAACGCCCCCTCGGGCAGGTTGACCAGCTCCAGCGCGCCCACACCCTGGTGGATCTGCTGTCGGGCCGTGCGCAGGATGGCCGGTTCGACATCGTCCAGGTCAGAGCCTTCGACCACGCCGACCTCGCGCAGATAGCGGCGCAAGGACTTGTGCGCGGCCTCCAGCGTCTTGCGCAATTCCTCCAGCACCCAGGCCAGGGCACTGAGGTCATCGGTCACGGCAGCGGTGTGGTGCGGGTCCATCGGTTTCAACTGATCTTGAATCGCGCCACCGACTGCCGCAACTCCTCGGCCGTGCGGGACAACTGGCGCACGAGCTGCGCGGTGGAGCGGGTGCCTTCGCCGGTCTGCTCGGTGACAGCGAAGATGTGCTGGATATTCTGCGCCACGACGGTGGCGTTTTCGGCTTCCTGGCGGGCCTGCGACGAGATGGCCTCGATCAGCTCGGCGAGCTGGCGCGAGATGCGGTCGATCTCGGTCAGCGCGGTGCCTGCCTTGTCCGAGAGCTTGGCCCCCTCGACCACCCCTTGCGTCGAACGCTCCATCGCCACGACCGCATCCGCCGTGTCGGTCTGGATGGTCTTGACGAGCACGGCAATCTGGCGCGTCGCATCGCCCGAGCGTTCGGCCAGCCGCTGCACCTCCTCGGCGACGACGGAAAAGCCACGCCCCGCCTCGCCCGCCGACGCCGCCTGGATCGCGGCATTCAGCGCCAGCACGTTGGTCTGCTCGGTGATGTCGGAGATCAGCTCGGTGATCTCGCCAATCTCCTGCGAGGACTCGCCCAGCCGCTTGATGCGCTTGGAGGTTTCCTGGATCTGCTCGCGGATGGTGTTCATGCCGCCGATGGTGTCGAGCACCGCGGTCAGCCCGGAGGTCGCCGCCGACAGCGAGTGCCGCGCCACGTCGGCCGACTGCTGCGCCTGGCCCGAGACACGCTGGATGCGGCCGGCCATCTGCAGCACCGCCTCGCCGGTCTCGCGGATCTCGCGCAACTGCTCGTCGGACGCGGCCAGCAGCTCGGTGGAGGTGGCCTCGACCTGCTGGGTGGTGTCGGTGACGCGCGCCACCGTGCCCTGCACCTGCGAGACCAGCGAGCGCAGTTCTTCCACGGTGTAGTTGACCGAGTCGGCGATGGCGCCGGTGATGTCTTCGGTGACGGTGGCCTGCTGCGTCAGGTCGCCCTCGGCCACCGTCTGCAGCTCGTTCATCAGCCGCAGGATCGCCGCCTGGTTGGCATCGTTGACCCGCTTGGCCTCGCGCTCCTGGCGCTCGGCTTCCAGACGCTGGACATCGGACACCGACGCGCGCTGGCGCTGGTCGGCCGTGAACACCAGCAGCAAGCCCAGGCCCCCGAGCAAGCCCAGCAGCAGCGACAAGCCCAGCAGCCCGACGTTGAACCAGCCGATGCCCCCGACCGAGGACACGCTTGCCTGCACCTGCGTCAGGCCCTGCCGCAGCACTTCGGTGTCGGCAATGATCGCGGCCTGTGCCTCGCGGGCCGAGACGAGGCCCTGCAGGTTGCCGAGAATGGCCCCGGCGTGCATGCGCAGCGCCTCGTGTGACTTCAGCAGCGCCTCCAGCCGGGCGCGGATCTGCGGATCCTTGCTGGCAGTCAGGCGCAGATCGGGGTTGCCGTCCAGCAAACCCTGCGCCACATCGCGGAAGGTGTTCAGATCCTTGCCGAGCAGGAACAGCGCCTCGGGCGACACGCCTTCGACGGTGAGCGACTCGTTGGCCGACTTGCCGATGCGCTGCGTCAGCATCACCAGCCGGCCCGCCGCGGACACCTCGGTCGGCAGCGCGTCCTGCTGCACCTTGGCGGCGGCGATGGCTTCGGTGGCGTCGAGCAGTTCGCCCGACTGGCGGTTGATCGCCTTCAGCGCCGTGCCGACCTGGGTCAGCAGTTGCTCCTGGGCGAGCACGGTGCCCGCGTTCTTCTCGGTCTTGTCGATCACCGCCATCAGTGGATCAATCAAGCCGCGGGTGGTGAGAGAAACCGCCTGCAGGTCGCTGTCAGCACGGCCGCTCTGCAGACCCCGCACGCTGGCGGCCAGCACCGCCGTCGATTCGCGCACTTCGGCAAACGCCTGCGGCTGACCAGCCAGCGCCTGCAGCACCGCCTTGGCCAGACGCTGCGACTGCATGAGCGCCTGCCCCGTCGCGCCGATCTGGGCCGAACTGCCGCCCGCCGAGCGCACCGCCATCACCGACGCCAGCACCAGCCCCAGCCCGCCCAGCGCCAGCAGCACGCCCAGAAAACCCTGCTGCCGGTCCGACGACCAGCGGCCGATCAGCGGCAGCCGGACACGGGCCCCCAGCGGCGCCCGGCGCGGCGTGGTCATCGACGACGGACGGCGCTCGTGGAACGGCATCTGCAGGCTCGACGGCGCCGCCTCGCTGATGATGGAACCTTCGGCCACGGAGATCGTCGTGTTGAGCGAAGCGTCCTGGACCGTGTCGTGCAGGTCGTCCTGCTCATCGCCCACTGCATACGGGCCGGCGTAGGATTCGTCGTCGGGCAGCGGTGCATCCGACCCACCATGCCGAGGGTGTTTTCCCTTGCCCTTGAGCTTGTCGATGAACCCCATCCTCGCCTCGTCTTTCACGCTGTCAGCCTGTCAGTCCACACCGATGATGCGCAGGAACTGCCCATCGCGCGGCAGCATCGACAGGCGCAGCTCCTGCCACAGCCGCCCGGACGCATCGAGCCAGCGTCCACCCGCAAACGCCGGCTGCGGCTGGTCGTCCGGCGCCACCGGGGTCATCTGGTCGGCGTGGCGCAGGCCGGCCAGCTTGTCGATCAGCAGCGCGGCATTCAGCTCCAGTGCCGGATTGAACGCCACGACCCGCGCCTGTTCCCGCACGGCGGCTGGAATCCGTTCACGCAAGCCGAGAAACCCTGCCAGATCCACCACACCGGTCAGCGCGCCGCGCAGATTGGCGACACCCAGGAACCACGCCTCGGTGTGCGGCACGCTCAGCAGAGCCCCCGGCTGGAAAATCTCGCCCGCTTCGGCCAGCGGGAACAGGAACGCATGTCCGGCACTCTCGACCGCCAACCAGCCCACGGTGTGCTCGATGCTGCGCACTTCCTGCAGGCGCTCGGCCAGCCGGCCCTGCAACTCCCTCAGTGCTTCCTTGTTGGCCATGAGGGCTCCTGGTGGTGGAAGTTCAGCGCAACGTTCAGCCGAAAGCCCGGATCTTCTGGACCAGCTCGTCGGGATTGACAGGCTTGACCACGTAGTCGCGCGCCCCCTGGCGCATGCCCCAGACCTTGTCCGTCTCCTGGCTCTTGCTGGTACACATGATGACCGGCACATCGGCGTAACGCGGATCGCGGGTGATGGTGCGGGTGAGCTGGAAGCCGTTCTGGCCCGGCATCACCACGTCCATGAGGATCAGGTCGGGCTTTTCCTCGGCGATCCGGCGCAGGGCTTCATCGCCGTTCTCGGCCGTGCGCACGCGAAAACCCTGGCGCACCAGCAAGTCGGTCAGGACGTGCAGTTCGGTCCGGGAGTCGTCCACCAACAGGATGTTGTGTATCGGCATGGCGTCGTCTTGGGGGCGCAGGCGTCAGGACCGGACACAGCGTACGCCGGTCCGGGTACGGCGCATCAGGACACCACCCGACAGTGCAACTGCACCGCCTGGAGCAACTGGTCCTTGGTGAAGGGCTTGGTCAGATAATCTTCCGAGCCCACCATGCGCCCGCGGGCCTTGTCGAACAAGCCGTCCTTGGAGGACAGCATGATCACTGGCACGTTGGCAAATTCGGGGTTGCGCTTGATGATGGCGCAGGTCTGGTAGCCATCGAGCCGCGGCATCAGGATGTCGCAGAAGATCAGGTCCGGGCGGTGGTCGCTGACCTTGGCCAGTGCGTCGAAACCGTCTTCGGCCAGCACGACCTCGCAGCCACCTTGCTTCAGGAAGATCTCGGCGCTGCGGCGGATGGTGTTGCTGTCGTCGATCACCAGCACAAGCGTGACCGGGCGCTCGCGTTCGGAACGTCCGGAAGTGGGGGTGTCAGGCAGGTGTTCCACGACGGTTCTCGTTGTGTTGGCGGGGTCCGGTCAGATCTGGACCATCTCGAAATCTTCCTTGCGGGCGGCGCATTCCGGGCAGACCCAGTTCATCGGAACATCCGCCCAGGCCGTTCCCGGTGCGAGGCCGTGTTCCGGATCACCGGTCGCTTCGTCATAGATCCAGCCACAGATCAGACACATCCAGGTTTTCGAAGGGCTCACGGCGCGGGTTCAGCTTGTCTACAATGGACGAAGATTGTAGCCACTGGCCTTGCCCGCAGGACGAGAACAGTCCGAGAACAGTCGGAACCCTTGACAACAATTCCCCCGGATGAACCCCAACGCAACCGAAATCGTCAGCGACGACCCCCAGGACCTGCCGGCCCCGGCTTGCGTGATGAGCTTCAATGCCAGTGACGCCACCGGCGCCGGCGGTGTCGCTGGCGACATCGCCACCATCGCCGCCATGGGCGCACACGCGCTGCCCGTGATCTCCACCATCGTCATGCGCGACACGGCCGAGATCTTCGAGCACACCCCGCTCGATCCCGAAACCGTCGTCGAGCAGGCCCGCAGCGTGCTGGAAGACGTGACCATCTCCGCCTGGAAGGTCGGCTTCCTCGGCAACGCCGAAAACGTCGGCGCTGTGGCCGAGATCCTGTCCGACTACCCGGACGTGCCGCTGGTGACCTACCTGCCCACGCTGTCCTGGATGGACGACGAGGACGAGGCCGCGTCCTACCACGACGCCCTGCGCGAACTCGTGCTGCCGCAGACGCTGGTGCTGATCGGCAACCAGAAGACGCTCACCGATTTCCTGCTGCCCGACTGGGACTCCGAGCGCCCGCCGTCTGCCCGCGAACTCGCGGTCGCCGCCGGCAAGCACGGCACGCAGTACGTCCTCGTCACCGGCCTGCAGTTGCCCAACAACCAGGTGGACAACGTGCTCTCGTCACCGCAAGGCGCCATCACCGGCGAGAAGTTCGAGCGCTTCGAGACCTCGTTCATCGGAGCAGGCGACACGCTGTCGGCTTCGATCGCCGCGTTGATGG
>JBEEMX010000107.1:0-9234 GCA_041192465.1 Pseudomonadota bacterium
CAAGGTGCCGCTGGACTACCTGCGCCGCCAGACGCTGAAGAACGCCGAGCGTTACATCACCCCCGAGCTGAAGACGTTCGAGGACAAGGCGCTGTCCGCCCAGGAACGTTCGCTGTCGCGGGAGAAATGGCTGTACGAGCAGGTACTCGACGCGCTGATCCCGCACCTCAACCCGCTGTCCGAACTCGGCCGGGCACTCGCCAGCCTCGACGCCCTCGCCGCACTGGCCGAGCGCGCACAGACGCTGAACTGGTGCGCGCCCGAGTTCGTCGCGCACCCCTGCCTCGACATCGAACAAGGCCGCCACCCAGTCGTCGAGGCGCGGCTGGCCGAAACCGGCGGCGGCAACTTCATCGCCAACGACTGCCGGCTCGACTCGGCGCGGCGCATGGTCATCCTCACCGGCCCGAACATGGGGGGGAAAAGCACGTTCATGCGGCAAGTGGCGCTCACCGTGCTGCTGGCGGCGGTCGGCTCCTACGTGCCGGCCGCGCGCTGCCGCCTCGGGCCGATCGACGCGATCCACACCCGCATCGGCGCCGCGGACGACCTGGCGAACGCGCAATCCACCTTCATGCTGGAGATGACCGAGGGCGCCGCCATCCTGCACAGCGCCACCGAGCACTCGCTGGTGCTGATGGACGAGATCGGCCGCGGCACCTCGACCTTCGACGGCCTCGCGCTGGCGGGTTCGATCGCCACCCACCTGCACGACCGCAACCGCGCCTTCACCCTGTTCGCCACGCACTACTTCGAGCTGACCGAGTTCCCGACCCGCCACCGCCATGCGGTGAACATGCACGTCTCGGCGGCCGAGTCGGGCGACGACATCGTGTTCCTGCACGCGATCGAGCCGGGGCCGGCCAGCCGCAGCTACGGCGTGCAGGTGGCGCGGCTTGCGGGGATGCCGGCAGCCGTCCTGCGGCAGGCGCGGCAGACACTCGACACGCTCGAAGCGCAGCAGCACGCGGGCGAGGCGCAGATCGACCTGTTCGCCCCGGCGCCCGAGCCGGAACCGGCTCCGCTGGCCCCGCCGCCGGCTGTTGCGCCGGTACCGACGGACCCGCTCGCCACCGAGGTGCTGCAAGCCTTGCGCGCACTCGACCCTGATACGCTCACCCCTCGCTCCGCGCTCGACGCGCTCTATCAACTCCAGGCTCTCGCCACCCGCACCCCATGACGTACTGTGTCGGCATCCGGTTGAACGCCGGTCTCGTGTTCCTCTCCGATTCACGCACCAACGCGGGGCTCGACGCGATCAGCACCTTCCGCAAGATGATGGTCTACGAGAAGGCCGGCGACCGTTCCATGGTGCTGCTGTCGGCCGGCAACCTGAGCATCTCGCAGTGCGTGCGCGAGATCCTGCAGACCGAGAAGATCCCCGCGGCCGACGGCGGCGAACCCATCACCATCTGGAACGCCAGAAGCATGTTCGACGCGACCCGCGTGCTCGGCTCGGCGGTGCGGCGCGTCTACGAAACCGACGGCAAGGCGCTCCAGAACGCTGGCATCGACTTCAACTGCTCGATGATCTTCGGCGGCCAGATCGGCGACGAGGCGATGCGGCTGTTCCTGGTCTACTCGGCCGGCAACTTCATCGAGGCCACCCGCGAGACCTGCTTCTTCCAGGTCGGCGAATCGAAGTACGGCAAGCCCATCCTCGACCGCGTGCTGACCCCCGACACGCCGCTCGACGAAGCCGCCAAGTGCGCGCTGGTGTCGATGGACTCGACGCTGAAGTCGAACCTCTCGGTCGGGCTGCCGCTGGACCTGCTGGTCTACCGCGACGGCGAGTTGAAGGCCGATCGCATCGTCTGCATCGACGACAAGAACCCGTACTTCAAGATGATCCACGACACCTGGGGCCAGCGCCTGCGCGAGGTGTTCGAGGGCATCGACGACCCGGCGTGGAACGGCGATGCGGCCGAGTTCCCGTTGATGCAGCCCTCCGCCCGCCACGAGGCCATGCGCAAGATCACTCACCCCGGCGAGCGCATCGTCTGATGCCGACCATGGCCAGCGGCGAGTCCCCCGGCGTCATCGTTTTCAGCCACGGCAACAGCTTCCCCGCCGGCACCTACGCGCAGCTCTTCGCGCACTGGCGGGCGGCGGGCTGGCGGGTCGAGGCGGTGGAGCGGTTCGGCCACGACCCGCGCTATCCCGTGACCAGCAACTGGCCGCGGCTGCGCGACCAGCTCATCGACTTCGTGGACGGGCTGGGACTCAGCACAGACACACCGGTGGTGCTGGTCGGGCATTCGCTGGGGGGGTTCCTCAGTCTGAAGGCGGCGCTGAAGCGACCCGATCTGGCGCGGGCGGTGGTGCTGCTGGACTCGCCCATCCTGACGGGCTGGAAGGCGCACAGCGTGCAGGTGGCCAAGGCGACGCGGCTGATCCAGCGCGTCTCGCCCGGCAAGGTCGCGGCGCGGCGGCGCCATCTCTGGGATTCGGTGGACGAGGCCCGCGCGCATTTCGCGGCCAAGCATGTCTTTGCGCGCTGGGATCCGCGCTGTCTGGAGGACTACCTGCGCGCCGGGCTGGAGCCTGCGCCGCAGGGTGGCGTGCAACTGGCCTTTGACCGGCAGGTCGAGGCGCACATCTACAACACGCTGGCGCACAACATCGGCGAGGTGCTGCGGCGCCATCCCCCGCGCTGTCCGGTGGCGTTCATCGGCGGCACGCAGTCGCGCGAGGTGCGCCAGGTGGGTCTCGCCGCGACGCGGGCGCTGGTGCAGGATCGCTTCCAGTGGATCGACGGCACGCACCTCTTCGCGCTGGAACACCCCGCCGAGACGGCTGCGCGCGTGCTGGCGCTGATCGGCGCGTTCTAGGCACAGGCCCAGTGGCGACGCTCAGGCCACGCGCCGCCAGACCACCGACCGGTTGTTCGCCGGCATCGCCCGGTCCTCGACCAGCTCCAGCCCCGCCCCACGGGCCAGCGCATCGACCAGCTCGAATTCGCGCACGCCCCGCCGCGGGTCCGACGCGCGCAGCGACACGTCGAAGGCAGCGTTGCTGGCGCTGGTGTGCTCGCCCAGGTACTTGAACGGGCCATAGGCGATCACCAGCCCGCCCGGTGTCAGCACCGAGGCCACGCGCTCGAAGAATGCCTGCACCTCCGGCCAGCCCATGATGTGCAGCGTGTTGGCGGTGTAGACGGCGTCGTACTGCGCCTGCGGCCAGGTGCCAGCGACATCCAGACAGATCGGCGCGGGCGTGTTCGGCAGCGCCGCATCCGCCAGCCACAGGCAGATGCCCGGCAGGTTGGCCCGCACGTCCGAGGTCTGCCAGCGCAGGTGCGGCAGCGCGGCGGCAAAATGCACTGCGTGCTGGCCTGTGCCACTGCCGATCTCCAGCACCGTGCGCGGCTCGGCCAGCAAGCTCCGCAGCACCGTCAGAATCGGCGCCCGGTTGCGGTCACATGCAGGGGCAAAAGGCTTATCGACGGTCATGATGGGGTCATCAGGCAGTGGGTGAAAATCAGTGCGCACCGGAAAGTACCACTGCTGCACTGCAGCAAGGCTGACTAGAATGCCTCAGACCTCACGGAAACGGGGGGTCGAGTCCGAATAATTTCGCCAGGAGACCCGCTTGAGCACCCACGCCCAGCCCACCGCGACCCCGAACGGACGCAAGCCCGTGACCCTGCACAGCCTGCGCGCCCAGCGCGCGCGCGGGGAGAAAGTGACCATGCTGACCGCCTACGACGCCACGTTCGCGCGGCTGGCGGACGAGGCGGGGCTGGACACGCTGCTGGTCGGCGACTCGCTGGGCATGTTGCTGCAGGGCCACAGCAGTACCATCCCGGTGGCGCTGGAGGAGATGGTCTACCACACGCGCTGCGCGGCGCGCGGCTTGCAAGGCGGCGCGGCGTGGCTGGTGGCCGACCTGCCCTTCGGCAGCTACCAGCAGGGCGTGGCGCAGGCAATGGCGTCCGCCACGGCGCTGATGCAGGCCGGCGCGCAGATGGTCAAGCTCGAAGGCGGCGGCTGGACGGCCGAGGTGGTGCGCTACCTGGTGGACCGCGGCGTGCCGGTGTGCGCGCACCTGGGACTGACGCCGCAGAGCGTCCACGCGCTGGGCGGCTACCGGGTGCAGGGCCGCGATGCGGAAGGTGCGGCGGTGCTGCGCCGCCACGCCAAGGAGCTGGCCGACGCAGGCGCGGCCATGCTGGTGCTGGAGCTGATGCCGTCGTCCGTCGCCGCGGCCGTGCAGACCGACAACCCCAGCATGATCACCATCGGCATCGGTGCTGGCCCGGACACGGCGGGACAGGTGCTGGTGCTGCACGACATGCTCGGCGTCACGCGCGGGAAGCTGCCGCGGTTTGTCCGCAACTTCATGGACGAAGGCGGCAGCATCGAGGACGCGCTGCGCCGCTACGTCGCCGCGGTGAAGAATGGCACGTTCCCCGATCCGGTCGCCCACGCCTACGCCGCTGCCTGAACCACGGAATCCTTGCCCATGCGTGTTCTCCACACCCTCGCCGAGCTGCGCGCCACCTTGGCCGACACCGCCCGCCCCGCCTTCGTGCCGACGATGGGCAACCTCCACGACGGCCACCTCAGCCTGATCCGGCAGGCGCGTTCACTGGTCGGCTCGGACGTGCCGGTGGTCGCCAGCATCTTCGTGAATCGCCTGCAGTTCGGCCCGAACGAGGACTTCGACCGCTACCCGCGCACGCTGGCACGTGACTGCGAATTGCTCGAAGGCGCCGGCTGCGACCTCGTGTTCGCGCCCGACGAGCGCGAGCTGTACCCCGCGCCACAGACGTTCAAGGTGGTGCCCGATCCGGCGCTGGCCGATCTGCTCGAAGGGCATTTCCGGCCGGGGTTCTTCACGGGCGTGTGTACCGTCGTGATGAAGCTGCTGCAGTGCGTGCAGCCGTCGGTGGCCGTGTTCGGGCGCAAGGACTACCAGCAGCTCATGGTGATCCGGCGCATGGTGGAGCAGTTCGCGATGCCGGTGCGGATCATCGCGGGCGACACGGCGCGGGCGGGGGATGGCCTGGCACTGTCGTCGCGCAACGGCTACCTGAGCGAGGCCGAGCGCGCCGAGGCTGTGCAACTGTCGATCGCGCTGCAGGCGATGCAGGCGGCGGTCCAGGCCGGCGAACAGGACGTGGCGGCGATCGAATCCCGCGCCATGGCGACGATGGCCGCCCGCGACTGGAAACCCGATTACATGACGCTGCGCCGCCGTGCCGACCTGCTGACGCCGACCGAGGCTGATCTGATCGCCGGCACGCCGCTGGTGGCTCTGGCAGCCGCCAAGCTGGGCGCAACGCGGTTGATCGACAACCTGGAAATCCGAACCTCGGAACCGGCCTAGCCGGCGCGGGCGCGGCCCATGCGGGCAGCGATGGCGAAGGCGTTGGCGATGGCATCCGCGTTGGCGCGGCCGAGTCCGGCGATGTCGTAGGCGGTGCCGTGGGCCGGTGTCGTGATGACCACCGGCAGGCCGCCCTGCACCGTGACCCCTTGGCTGAAACCCATCAGCTTGAGGGCGATCTGGCCTTGGTCGTGGTACATCGTGACGATGGCGTCCAGCTCGCCGTCACGTCCGCGCAGGAAGATGGTGTCGGGCGAAAACGGCCCCACCACCGGCATCCCCAGCCCGTTCAACTCGGCCACGGCCGGCGCGATCACGTCGATTTCCTCCCGGCCGCAGGTGCCGCCGTCGCCGTTGTGCGGGTTGAAGCCGGCCACGGCCACGCGCGGGGCTGGCACCCCATTCGCCTGCAGCGAGCGGTAGATCAGCGTGGTGGCCTCGACGATGCGCTGTCGTTCGATGTACTTCGGCACGTCCTTCAGCGGCACATGCGAGCTGATGCGCGAGGTCCACAGGCCGCGCAGCGTGTTGAACTCGCAGAAGTAACCCGTCACGCCCAGGTACTCGGCGAAGTGGTGCAGTTCGTCGTCGTGCCGCAGGCCGCCCTGTTTCATCGCGTGCTTGTTCAGCGGCGCGAAGGTGATGGCGTCGATCTGGCCCGCGCGGGCCGCGTCCATGCAGCGGTCCAGCACCCGGAGCACCGACGCGCCACCGGCCGCCTGCGCCTGGCCGCGCTGCACCTGCCCGGGTTGCACGGTGTCCATCGCCAGGAAAGCGGGCCTCGTCGTGTCGGGGCGCCCGCGGACTTCGTCGAACGAGGCCACGGGCGCCAGTTCGACCGCCGTGCCGGCGATGCGCTGGCCCTCGTCCCACAGCCAGCGGTCGCCGACCAGCACGATGTTGGCCTGCGCCGTGGTCTGCGGCCGGGCCAGCAGACGTGCGATCAACTCCGGGCCGATGCCCGCAGGGTCGCCCAGCGTCAGAGCGACGACAGGCAGCGTGGAAGCAGTCATGTTCAGGTCTCTCAGTCCAGCCGGATGCCACGTTTCTTGATGACCTCGGCGTAACGCTTGTTCTCGGCCGTGTGGAAGGCGGCGAACTCGGCCTGGCTCATCGGCGCAATGTCGGAGCCGATGGCGGCCAGCCGGGTGCGCGTGTCGGGCAGGGGCAGCAGCTTGTTGACCTCTTCATGCACCCGCTGCTGCACCGCCAGAGGTGTCGTGGCCGGCATGTAGACGCCGTACCAGGCGCTCATCTCGACCCCCTTGACGCCCGCCTCGGCGAGCGTCGGCACGTCGGGCAACTGCGGGTTGCGCTGGGCGGCGGCCACGGCGAGTGCCTTGACCTTGCCGCTGCGGATGTGGCCGATCACCGAGGCCAGCGTGTCGAAGCTCATCTGCACCTGGCCGCCCATCAGGTCAATCAGGGCCGGCGCGCTGCCACGGTAGGGGATGTGCGTGATGAAGGTGCCGGTGGCGTCCTTGAACAGCTCGGCGGCGATGTGCTGCGTGCTGCCACTGCCGCTGGAGGCGTAGTTGAGCTTGCCGGGCTGCGACTTCGCCAGCTTGACGAGGTCGGCCACGCTGCCCACGCCCAGCCCGGGGTGGACGACCAGCACATTGGGCACCGCCCCGACGAAGGCGACCGGCACCAGATCCCGCTCGTTGTCGTAGGCCAGCTTGAGCAGGTGCGGCGCGATGGCGTGGGCCGTGGACACGCCCATCACCATGGTGTGGCCGTCGGTGGACTTGGCGACCACGTCGGCGGCCAGCGTGTTCGAGGCGCCGGGCCGGTTCTCGACGACGACGGTCTGCTTCAGCGCAGGCCCGAGCTTGTCGGCCACAGCCCGCGCCATCACGTCCGTGCCGCCGCCGGGCGACGAGCCGACCAGCAGGCGCAGCGACTTGGTCGGCCACTCCTGGGCGTGGGCGCTGGGGGTCATCGCCATGGTCAGCAGCAGGCTGCCGAGCAGCGTGACGGCCTGTTGGCGTCGGGACAGCATCTTCATCGGGAACCTTTCTTCATGGTCAGGGGGCCATCACGTCGCGGGTGCCGCGGTGGACGTGGTCGAGGTGTTGCTGGACCGCGGCGGCCGCGGCATCCGGGTCGCCGGCGCACAGTGCGGCGACGATGCGTTCGTGGTCCGCGACGCTGTGGGCGATGGCCCCTGGCCGCTGTAGCGCCAGGCGGCGGAATTCCAGCGCATAGCCGTAGAAGTCCGACACCACGTCGGCCAATAGCCCGTTGCCGCAGGCGCCGTAGAGGATGCCGTGGAACGCCTGGTCGGAGATCTGGAAGCGCACCGGGTCGTCCAGCATCGTGCGCTGTTCCCCGACCAGCGTCTGCAGGCGGGCCAGTGGCGCGGGCTGGATGCGCTGGGCGGCGAGCCGGATCACCTGCACCTCGACGGCGGCGCGGGCCTCGGCCACTTCCTCCAGCGAGCGGTGCCGGAGCCCGCCCAGCACGCCGACCGACTCGTGCAGCGGCATGGGGCCGGGGCCGAGCACGCGGGTGCGGGCGCCCTGGTTCACCTCGATCATCTGGCGCGCCTGCAACACGCCAATGGCGGCGCGCACCGTTTCCCGCGAAACACCCAGCGTCGCCGCCAGCTCGCGCTCGGAGGGCAACTCGTCGCCGGCACGCAGCAGGCCGGAGTGGATCATGTAGGCGAGCTTGTCGCTGATCTGCTCCTTGACGGTGCGCTTGGCGATGTCTCCTTTGTCACCGGGGACGCGGGCGATGAGTTCCATGGGGCGGTGGGTTCAAACTGGTCTGCCTATCATGCCAGCAGACCAGTAGACCGCATTCGGATCAACCCTCGCATGGCTGGACGAATGCGCTCTGCTCGGTAGCCGGTAAGCTGACGACCTCGCCACGCCCCGGAGCGCGCCCGTGCCACATCTCTTCGACGAACCCAAGATCGACACCCACTGCCACGTGCTGGACCCGGCGCGTTTCCCCTATGCGCCGGACGTGGCCTACCGCCCGGCCGGGCAGGAAATGGGCACGCTCGATCAGTACGTGCAGGTCATGGACACCTACGGCATCCGCCACGCATTGCTGGTCGGGCCGAACTCGGGCTACGGGCTGGACAACCGCTGCCTGCTCGACGCACTGGCGCGGCACCCGGATCGTTTCCGGGGCATCGTGGTGCTGCCCAACGACACTCCGCTCGACGCACTGAAACGGCTGCGCGAAGCCGGGGTGGTCGGCGTGGCGTTCAACGTGGCGATGCTGGGGCCGGACTTCTACGCCGACACCGGCCCGCTGCTGCGCCACCTCGCCGATCTGGACATGTTCGTGCAGGTGCAGGTCGTGGCGGACCAGCTCCTCGCGCTGCAAGCGTTGCTGCTCGGCAGCGGCGCCCGCATCCTCATCGACCACTGCGGCCGGCCCACCCCTGGCGCAGGACTCGACCAACCCGGATTCCAGGCGCTGCTGGCTCTGGCGCCCACCGGGCGAGTGGCGGTGAAGCTCTCCGGTTTCCAGAAGTTCTCGATCCAGCCGCCGCCGCACGACGATGCGCTGGTCTACGTGCGCGCCCTGCTCGATGCGTTCACGCTGGATGCGTGCTTCTGGGCCTCGGACTGGCCGTTCCTGAAGGCGCCGCAGCGCATCGACATGGGGCCGCTGATCCAGCAGGTCGAGCGGCTGCTGCCCGATCCGGCCGACCGGGCGCGGCTGTGGTGGGAGAGAACCTGATGACGACCTCTACCCCGCTCGCCCACCTCGACCTGCGCTACGCTGACACCTCGCCCCGGCAGTTGCTCGACCTCTACCTGCCGGACACTCCGCCGCCGCCTAGCGGCTACCCGCTGATCGTCCACATCCACGGCGGCGCCTGGCGGGTGGGCGACAAGCGCGATCGCCAGTTGAACGCGCCGCAGCAGATGCTGGCGCAGG
>JBEEMX010000108.1:0-9010 GCA_041192465.1 Pseudomonadota bacterium
CCGCTCGTCGCCGTGGCTGCGCACGAAGGCCAGCACCTGCGGATCGACGGGCAACAGCGTCAGGTCGCCCAGCATCAGCGCAGGCTGGGTGCGGCGCCATTGCAGCAGGTGGCGGTAGTGGTGCAGCAGTGCAGTCGGGTCGGACTCTTGCGCATCCACCGCCAGCGCGCGGTGCGACTCGGCCACGGGCAGCCACGGGCGAACTTGGCTGCCGTCCGTGGCCAGCGCACCGAAGCCCAGGTCCGGCGCGGCCGAGTCCCATGGGAACGGCGTGCGGCAACCGTCGCGGCCCTTGAACTCGGGCCACATCGTGATGCCATAGGGGTCTTGCAGATCTTCGTAAGCGATGTCGGCTTCGGGCAGGCCGAGTTCCTCGCCCTGGTACAGGCACACCGCACCGCGCAGGCTGAGTTGCAGTGCCGGAGCCAGCCGCAGCAGCGCCGGGTTCGGGTGTTCGCCGCCCCAGCGGGTGGCGATGCGCTTGCAGTCGTGGTTCGACAGCGCCCAGCAGGCCCAGCCGCCACCCGCTTCAGCGGCGACCCGCTCGAACTTGGCGATGACCTCGTGCAGGTACGGCGCGTCATGCCGATCGGCCAGCAAGTCGAAGCAGTAGCCCATGTGCAGCCGCTCGGCGCCGTCGGCGGAGGGGCTGCTGTACTGCGCCACCATCGCCATGCCGGACTCGTCGCCGATCTCGCCGACCATCATCGTGTCGGGGTACTGGTCGGTCAGAGCGCGCAGGCGTTCGAGGAAACCGAGCGCGTCCGGGCGGCTGCGGTCGTACACATGGTGCTGCCACGCATACGGGTTGCTCGCCGCCACCGTCGGGTTGCTGCCGTCGGGCATGCCGGCGCCCGGATTGCTGCGCAGCTCCGCATCGTGAAAACAGAAGTTGATCGCGTCCAGCCGGTAGCCATCGACGCCAAAGTCGAGCCAGAACTTCACCGAGTCCAGCAAGGCTTGCTGCACCTCTGGGTTGTGGAAGTTCAGGTCCGGTTGGCTGGTCAGAAAGTTGTGCAGGTAGTACTGGCGGCGGCGCGTGTCCCACTGCCATGAACTTCCACCAAACACGCTCAGCCAGTTGTTGGGCGGGTTGCCGTCGTCCTTGGCGTCGGCCCAGACGTACCAGTCGGCCTTGGGGTTGTCGCGGCTCTGGCGGCTTGTCCGGAACCACGGGTGCTGGTCCGAACTGTGGGACAGCACCTGGTCGATGATGACTTTCAGGCCGAGGGCATGCGCCCGATCGACCAGCGCCCGGAAGTCGGCCAGCGTGCCGAACATCGGGTCGATGTCGTTGTAGTCGCTCACGTCGTAGCCGAAGTCCTTCATCGGACTCTTGAAAATCGGCGACAGCCAGACCGCGTCGGCGCCGAGGCGGGCGACGTGGTCGAGGCGGCGGGTGATGCCGGGCAGATCACCGATGCCGTCGCCGTTGCTGTCCTGGTAGCTGCGGGGGTAGATCTGGTAGATCACGCCGCTGCGCCACCAACCGCTGTTGGGGGCCTTGTCGGTAGACTGGATGCGGCTCATGGGGAAAGGGGTTTCAAGCGGGCGAACAGAACACCCCAGGGTTCAAAACTCGCCCGCGCATAGGCGGCCACTGCGCCCTGCACGCCACTGTCGGTGCAGACCTTGGCCACCTGCCCGACAACCGACAGGTCCAGCGCGGCCCACTGGTCGCTGAGGTTGAAGGCGCACAGCACCCGCTCGTCGCCGTGCGTGCGCACATAGGCCAGCACCTGCGGATCGACCGGCAGCAGCGCCATCTCACCGTGCAGCAGCGCAGGCACGCCACGACGCCAGTGCAGCAGTTGCCGGTAGTGGTTCAGCAGCGATTGCGGAGCATCGGTCTGGTGATCGACGGCCAGCGCACGGTGGCTCTCCGACACCGGCAGCCATGGCTTCACCGTCGCACCAGCGGCCCCGAAACCCAGGTCTGCCGCGTCGCCTTCCCACGCCATCGGGGTGCGGCAGCCGTCGCGGCCCTTGTACTCCGGCCACATCGTGATGCCGTAAGGGTCTTGCAGATCCTCGAACGCGACCTGCGCTTCGGGCAGGCCGAGTTCGTCACCTTGGTAGATGCACGCCGTGCCGCGCAGGCTCAGTTGCAGCGCCGCCGCCGCCCGCAGCAGGCCCATCGGCGGGTTCGCGCCACCCCAGCGCGTCGCCACGCGGGGAATGTCGTGGTTCGTGATCGCCCAGCAGGGCCAGCCGCTGCCGACCACGTCATTGAAGCGGGTGAAGACACCGTGCAGATACGGCGCGCCATGCGGCTCGCCGAGCAGGTCGAAGCAGTAGGCCATGTGCAGCTTGTCGCCGCCGCCGGTGTACTCGGCCACCCGCGCCAGCCCGTCGTCGTCGCCGATCTCGCCGACCATCGTCGTGTCGGGGTACTGATCGACCAGGGCGCGCAGCCGCTGCAGGAACACGAGGTTCTCGGGCTGGCTCTTGTCGTGGTGATGCCACTGCCACGCATACGGGTTGACAGGACTCACCGCCGGGTCGCTGCCGTCGGGCATGCCGCGGCCCGGGTTGTCGCGCAATTGGCGGTCGTGGAAGTAGAAGTTCACCACGTCCAGCCGGTAGCCATCGACGCCGAAATCGAGCCAGAACTTCACGCAGCCGAGCACCGCGTCCTGGACTTCCGGGCAATGGAAATTCAGGTCCGGTTGGCTGGTCAGGAAGTTGTGCAGGTAGTACTGTCGACGGCGCGTGTCCCACTGCCACGCCGAACCGCCGAAGATCGACAGCCAGTTGTTCGGCGGATTGCCGTCGTCCTTGGCATCCGCCCAGACGTACCAGTCGGCCTTCGGGTTGTCGCGGCTCTGGCGGCTCTCCTGGAACCACGGGTGCTGGTCGGCGGTGTGCGAATACACCTGGTCGATCATCACCTTCAGGCCCAGTGCGTGCGCCCGATCGACGAGCACACGGAAATCCGCCAGCGTGCCGAACAGCGGATCGACATCGCAGTAGTCGCTGATGTCGTAGCCGAAGTCCTTCATCGGCGACTTGAAGAAGGGCGACAGCCAGATGCCATCCGCGCCGAGGGCGGCGATGTGGTCGAGCCGGCGCGTGATGCCCGGCAGGTCGCCCACGCCGTCGCCGTTGCTGTCCTGGTAGCTGCGCGGGTAGATCTGGTAGATCACCCCGCCGCGCCACCAGTGGCTGTTGGATGCCTTCACCATCGTCATCATGGTCGTCATCGCCTCAACCCTTGATGGCCCCAGCCGTCAGACCCGAGACGATCTTCTTCTGGAACACCAGCACCAGCACCACCAGCGGCACGGTCACGATCACCGAGGCAGCCATGATGCTGCCCCACGGAATCTCGTAGGCCGTGGCGCCCGAGATCATCGAGATGCCCACGGGCACGGTGCGCTGGAAGTCGTCGGTCATGAAGGTCAGCGCGAACAAGAACTCGTTCCACGCGCCGATGAAGGCCAGCAGTCCGGTCGAGACCAGCGCCGGCGCCAGCAGCGGCATGAAGACCTCGAAGATGATGCGCAGCGGCCCGCAGCCGTCCATGATCGCGGCCTCTTCCAGCTCTTTCGGCAGACCGCGCATGAAGGTGGTCAGCATCCAGACCGTGAACGGCAGCGTGAACACCGTGTACGGCACCACCAGACCGATCGAGCGGTTGTACAAACCGAGGGCTTGCATCAGCTCGAACATGCCCGACAGCACCGCCACCTGCGGGAACATCGACACCGCCAGGATCGCCAGCAGCAGTGCGCTCTTGCCCTTGAACTCGATGCGGCCCAAGGCATAGGCACCCGTGACGGCCATCAGCATGGAGATCACCACGGTGACAGTCGCCACCATGATCGAGTTGCCGAGCTGGGTGCCGAAAGGCTGCTTGCCGTTGAACAGCGTGACGTAGTTGCTCAGCGTCGGCGACTCGGGCAGCAGGCTGGTGCTGAACAGCGCCGTGCCTGTTTTCAGCGACGTGGTGACGGTGTAGAGAAAGGGGTAGACCGACACCACGACAACCAGCGCCGCGAGCAGGTACAGGACGATCGAGCCCCAGAGTGGACGCCGGTTCATCAGTTGGACTCCTCGTTGAGCTTGACGCGGGCGGCGCGCATGAACAGCAGCGCGGCCAGGAAGATGATGACCGTCAGCGACGTGGACGCGGCCGAGCCGGAGCCGAGGTTGCCGTTGTCCACCATGTCGCGGCGCACGAAGCCCGACATGCTGATGGTGGAGCCGCTGTTGGAGGTCAGCACGAAGATCAGGTCGAAGATGCGCAGCGCGTCCAGCAGCCGGAAGATCACCGCCACCATCAGCGGGTGCTTGATCAGGGGCAGCGTCACCTTCCAGAACAGGCGCAGCGGATGCACGCCATCGACGCGCGCGGCCTCGTAGCAGTCCTTGGGCAGCGTCTGCAGCGCGGCCAGGATCAGCAGGGCCATGAAGGGCGTGGTCTTCCACACGTCCACGGCCACGACCGTCCACAGCGCATAGGCCGGGTCGGCGGTGAAGGCGATCTTGTTGGCGATGACGCCCCAGTCCACCAGCAACTGGTTGATCAGCCCGAACTGGTCATGCAGGATCCAGCCCCACATCTTGGCCGACACGATGGTCGGGATGGCCCAGGGCACCAGCACAGCCGTGCGCACCAGCGTGCGGCCCTTGAACTCCTGGTTCAGCAGCATCGCCACGCCCAGGCCGGCCAGCGTCTCCAGGATCACCGAGAAGAACGAGAACTGGAAAGTGTTCTTGATCGACACGCCCCAGTCCGTCGCCCAGAAATCGGCCGAGAAAATGGAGTTGCCGAACAGGCCGTACTCGGAGAAGTAGTTGTCAAAGCCGACGTAGTTGTACTCGGCGATGTTGTTGATGTTCGTGTCCGTGAAACTGAACCAGATCGACCGCGCCAGCGGCCAGCCAGCCACCAGCACCATCAGGATCAGCATCGGGGCCAGGAAGGTCCAGGCGATGCGCGTGCGGTTTTTCATGGAGAGTTCCAGGGGTATCCAGACCGGAAAACCGGAAAACAAGAACGGGGCGCCAGCAACCATCGCAGACGCCCCGCAGGGAGCAGCACCCCTGGCGGGGCGCAACCTCACTCAGCCGTGGCTTACCACTTGGCCTTCTTGATCTGCTTGAGCTTGGCTTCCAGCTTCTTGACCGCTTCGGTACCGTTGGACTTCTTCTCCAGCACGTCGTGGGCGGCGTCCCAGAACGCATTCGAGACTTCCGGGTACTTCAGGCCGGTGGCGGTGGCCGGGCGGGCGACCGCGTTGGTGAACACGTCCAGCAGCTCGACCATGAAGGGATTCGCCTTCGCCACGTCCGCGTCCTTGTAGAGGGCCGGGATGGTCGGGTTGTAGGAGCCACCCACTGCGCGCTTCTTCTGCACTTCGGCGCTGGCCATGTACAGCGCCAGCGAAGCCGCCGCGTCGATGTTCTTCGAGTACTTGCTCACCGCGAGTTGCCAGCCACCCAGGGTCGCCGCCTTGCGGGAACCCTCGCCCGTGCCAGCCGGCAGCGGCACGACACCGATCTTGTCCTTGATCGGGCTGTCGGCCGCCTGGCCCAGCGACCAGGCATACGGCCAGTTGCGCATGAACGCCGCCTTGCCGTTCTGCCACACGCCGCGGGCGTCTTCTTCGCCGTAGTTCATCACGCCTTGAGGAGCAATGGTGCCGATCCACGACGCCGCCTGGTCCAGCGCCTTGGCGGCCTGCGGGTTGTTGATGGTGATGTTGCCCTTGTTGTCGATGATGGTGCCACCGCCGTAGCTGTAGACCCACTCCGCCGCGTCGCAGGTCAGACCTTCATACGCCTTGGCCTGGAACACGAAGCCCTGGAAGTCCTTGTCGGTGGCGCGCTCGGCGTCCTGGATCTTCTTGGCGCCAGCCGCCAGATCTTCCCAGGTCTGCGGCACCTTCACGCCATGCTTGGTCAGCAGATCCTTGCGGTAGAACAGCAGGCCCGCGTCGGTGAACCAGGGCATGCCGACCAGCTTGCCGTCCACCGTGTTGTTGGCGACGATCGCGGGGAAGTGGGTGCTCTCGACGCCCTTGGAATACTTCTTCAGATCGACCAGGTGGTCCTTGATGACACCAGGCCAGACCACGTCGATCATGACCACATCCAGCTCGGACGACTTGGCGGCGAACTGCTGGCGCAGCAGGGCCAGGTTGTCGGTGGAGCTTTGCGGCGGGGTGTACATCTTCACCTTGTGGCCGTTCTTCTTGCCCCAGTCTTCGGCGAACTTGCCGCAGAACTCGACATCCGCCGCATTGCTGCCGCACGAGATGGTGATGGTGGCCGCGTGTGCGCTGACCAGACCGCCGAACGCCAGGGCGACGCCCGCGGCAACTTGCTTGTAAGTGATCGACATGATGGGCTGTCTCCTGTTGTTCGTGGCAATTCACGCCACGGATCACAATGTAATTTTCTTACAGCACTCCTAAAACTAGTGAAAACCCTCAAAAGTCTTGTGATTGAGTGCCAGAAGAGTGCCCGGAAATTACGCACTTCAATCGTTTGCATCCGCGTCGGTATCGTTTGCGTTCTGTTGCACTGGCAGGTGCGTGCCAAATGTGTGCGAAGTCTGGCGTCGGACGGCTCTTGAGTTTCAATGTAATTTCATTACCATCTAGCCTCATGAGCATCCCCATGAGTCCCCATCCCGCCGCCCTGCCCTATCCCGACGGCCCGCGCCTGCTGGCCGATGTCGGGGCCAGCAACATCCGCTTTGCGCTGGAGACGGCACCGGCCTGTTTCGGCAGCACCGCCGTCCTGCCCTGCGCCGCGCACGACAGCCTGGCGTCGGCGATCCGCGCGTTCCTGCAGAGCCAGCACCTCGCCAGCGTGCGCCACGCCGCGCTGTCGCTGCCCAACCCGATCTCGGGCGACCAGATCAAGCTGACCAACCACCCGTGGGAGTTCTCGGTCGAGGCGTTGCGTCGGGCGCTGGGTCTGCAAACCTTGCTGGCCATCAACGACTACACCGCGCTCGCCATGGGCCTGACCCGGCTGGCGCCCGACGAGCGCATCCAGGTTGGCGGTGGCGACTCGGTGCCCGGCGCGGTGATTGGCGTGATCGGGCCGGGCACGGGGCTGGGCGTGTCGGCGCTGGTGCCCTTCCAGGACCGCAACGTCAGCCTCACCACCGAAGGCGGCCACGCCAGCTACCCGGCACAGGATGAAGACGAAGCCCTCGTCGTCGCCCACGCCCGCCAACGCCATGGCCATGTCTCGGGCGAGCGGCTGATCTCGGCCTCCGGGCTGGAGCTGACCTACGAGGCGCTGGCCCTGCGCAGCGGCCACCAGCCCGCCACCCGCAGCGCCCCCGACATTTCAGCCGCCGCACTCGCCACCGAGCCGGACCCGGTGGCCCGGCAGGCGCTGTCGGTGTTCTGCGCCATGCTGGGCACCGCCGCCGGCAATCTGGCGCTGACGCTGGGCGCACAGGGCGGTGTCTACATCGGTGGAGGCATCGTGCCGCAGATCGCCGGGTTTTTCGCGCAATCGGCGTTCCGCGTCCGCTTCGAATCCAAGGGACGCTTCCAGCCGTGGCTGGCGCGCGTGCCGACGTGGATCGTCACGGCGCCGCGGGCGGGCCTGCGCGGCGCGTCCGCCATGCTCGACGACCACCTCACGGCCGACCACGGCGCCGGGCCGCTGCTGGTGGACATCCGGGCGTCGATGGACAAGCTCTCGGCCTCCGAGCGGCTCGTGGCGCAGGATCTGCTCTCCGCGCCGCGGGCGTGGATGAGCGACTCGATCGCCCGCATCGCCGAACGCTGCGGCGTGAGCACCCCGACGGTGATGCGCTTTTGCCGCTCGCTGGGCTTCAAGGGGCTGGTGGACTTCAAGCTGCGGCTGGGCTCCGGCCTGTCCGGCACCACCAAGGTCGCCCACCGCGAGGTCAGCGCCAACGACCCCACCGCGGAGCGCATCGGCAAGGTCTTCGACAACTCGATCTCGGCGCTGATCGGACTGCGTGACCGGCTGCACCCGGAGGTGTTCGAGCGCGCGGTCGCCGCCCTGGCCGGGGCACGGCGCATCGAGGTCTACGGCACCGGCAGCGCCGCCATCGCCGCCGAGGATGCACAACACAAGCTAGGCCGACTCGGCCTGGCCGCGCTGGCACGCACCGACCCGCAGCAGCAGAACCTGACCTCGCTCTACCTCGGCGCCGAAGATGTGCTGCTGGTGCTGTCGAATTCGGGTGAACTCGACTCGGTCAACGCCGCCGTGGCCCGTGCCCGCCATGCCGGCACCACGGTGATCGCCATGTGCCCGCAGCGCAGCGAGCTGGCGCGGATGGCCGACATCGTGCTGCCGGTCGATCACCCGGACGATGTGCAGGCGCTGGTGCCGATGGTGTCGCGGTTGATGCAGACGGTGGTGGTCGATGCCCTGGTGAGCGATCTGGCGCTCCAGCGGCGCCCGCACATCACGGCGGCGCTGGCCCACCAGGACGATCAACGCTTCGGCGCACTCAGCTCACACAGCCGCTGAGCGCCGGCCCTGGGCATCGAACAGGTGCAGCGCGCCCGGCTTCGGGCTCAGCGTCACGGCCATGCCCGCCTGCCAGGGCACGGCCTCTTCCGCGGACAGCTTCAGGCTGACCGGCTGCTCGACACCATCCACGCTCGCATAGACCAGCACCGTGTCGCCGAGGTGCTCGGTCAGGTCGATGCGCGCCGACCAGCCGGGCTGGCCCGACGCCGGATCCGTCGGCAGCAGCGACTCGGGCCGCACACCGACCTGTGCCGCGCCCGCCGCTGCCGGATGCCATGCCGCGGTCGCCGCCGGCAGCACGTTCATCTTCGGGCTGCCCATGAACTGCGCGACGAAGACGTTGGCCGGCCGCTGGTACAGCTCCAGCGGCGTACCGACCTGCTCGATGATGCCGGCGTTGAACACGGCGATGCGGTCGCCCATCGTCATGGCCTCGACCTGGTCGTGGGTGACGTAGACCATCGTCGAGCCGAGTTCGCGGTGCAGCTTGGTCAGCTCGACGCGCATCTGCACGCGCAGGCCGGCGTCC
>JBEEMX010000109.1:0-8944 GCA_041192465.1 Pseudomonadota bacterium
CTGCCGATCCTCGCGCCGGCGCTGCTGACCGGCTTCGCGCTGGCGTTTGCCCGGGCGCTGGGCGAGTACGGCTCGGTGATCTTCATCGCCGGCAACATCCCGCTGGTCAGCGAGATCACGCCGCTGATGATCATCAGCAAGCTGGAGCAGTACGACGTGGCGGGGGCGACCGCCATCGCGGTGGTGATGCTGATGCTCAGCTTCGTGATGCTGCTGGTCATCAACCTGCTGCAGGCATGGACGCGCAAGCGCCAAGGTCAATAACAACAATAACAATCACAAGGAGGACCGCACCACCATGGCCGGACCCCGCATGTCTTCCAGCGCCGAGTTGCGCAACGCCACCGCCGAGCCGCCCTGGGTGCGCCGGGTGCTGATCGGGCTGGCGCTCGCCTTCCTGACGATGTTCCTGTTCATCCCGCTGGCGACCGTCTTCATCGAGGCGTTCAAGAAAGGCTGGGATGTCTACATCGCCGCCGTCACCGATGACGACGCGCTCTCCGCCATCAAGCTCACGCTGATCGCTGCAGCGATCTCGGTGCCGCTGAACGTGGTGTTCGGCGTGGCGGCGGCGTGGTGCATCGCCAAGTTCGAGTTCCACGGCAAGAGCGTGCTGCTGACGCTGATCGACCTGCCGTTCTCGGTCAGTCCGGTGGTGTCGGGGCTGATCTACGTGCTGGTGTTCGGGCTGCAGGGCTGGACGGGCGAATGGCTGCGTGACCGCGACCTGCGGGTGATCTTCGCCGTGCCCGGCATCGTGCTGGCGACCGTGTTCGTGACCTTCCCGTTCGTGGCGCGCGAGCTGATCCCGCTGATGCAGGCGCAGGGGCGCGAGCAGGAGGAAGCCGCCACGGTGCTGGGCGCGTCGGGCTGGCAGATGTTCCGGCGCGTGACGCTGCCGAACATCCAGTGGGCGCTGCTGTACGGCGTGATCCTGTGCAATGCGCGGGCGATGGGCGAGTTCGGCGCGGTGTCGGTGGTGTCGGGCCACATCCGCGGGCAGACCAACACGATGCCGCTGCACATCGAGATTCTCTACAACGAGTACCAGTTCGCCGCAGCGTTCGCGGTGGCCTCGCTGCTGGCCAGCCTCGCGCTGGTGACGCTGGGCCTGAAGTACCTCGTCGAACAACGTGTGAAGGCGCAGCTCAGCAGCGCCCGCCAAGACAACAAAACCCCCAACGGGGGCACCCCAGCATGAGCATCGAAGTCAAGGATCTGAACAAGCGTTTCGGTCGGCTGACCGTCTGTGACCACCTCAACCTGACGATCGGGTCGGGCGAGCTGGTGGCGCTGCTGGGGCCGTCGGGCTCGGGCAAGACGACGCTGCTGCGCATGATCGCGGGGCTGGAGGTGCCGGACTCGGGCCAAGTGCTGTTCCACGGCGAGGACGCCACGCGGGCCGACGTGCGGGATCGGCAGGTCGGCTTCGTCTTCCAGCACTACGCGCTGTTCCCGCAGATGACGATCTTCGAGAACGTCGCGTTCGGCCTGCGCGTGCGGCCCAAGGCGACGCGGCCGGGCGAGGCGCAGATCCGAGCCAAGGTCACCGAGCTGCTGAAGCTGGTGCAGCTCGACTGGCTGGCCGACCGTTATCCGCACCAGCTCTCGGGCGGCCAGCGGCAGCGGATCGCGCTGGCGCGGGCGCTGGCGGTGGAGCCGAAGGTGCTGCTGCTGGACGAGCCCTTCGGCGCGCTGGACGCCAAGGTCCGCAAGGAGCTGCGCCGCTGGCTGCGCCGGCTGCACGACGAGATGCACATCACCAGCGTCTTCGTCACCCACGACCAGGAGGAGGCGATGGAAGTCTCCGACCGCATCGTGGTGATGAACGAGGGCCGCATCGAGCAGGTCGGCACGCCGGACGAGGTCTACGACAAGCCGGCGACGCCGTTCGTGCTGCAGTTCCTGGGCGATGTGAACCTGTTCCATGGTCGGCGCGACCATGCGCCGGGGCAGCCGGTCTCCGCCGACGGGGCCAAGGACGTGACCTACGTGCGCCCGCACGAGATCGACATCGTCACCACGGCCGGGCCGGACACCTGGGCGGTGACGCTGGCGCATGTGCTGACGGTGGGGCCGAACACGCGGCTGGAGTTCCGTCGCAATGACGACGAGTCGCTGGTGGATGTCGAGCTGTCGCGCGAAGCGTGGACGGCGCTGCGCGGGCGGCTCGGGCTGCGGCCGGGGAGTGCCGCGCATCTGAAGCCACGGCGGATCACGCGGTTTCAGGAGACGGCGGATGATCCGGCGGCGGCGATCTGAAGGGCCGGCTCAGATCTCGAACCGACTCCCCTCCGCACTCGCCATCGCCTGCCCGATCAGCTCGGGCGTCAGCGGCGGCGCGAAGCAGCGGATGAATTCGTAGGCATACCGCCGCAGGTAGGCGCCGCGGCGCAGCGCCAGCCGGGTCATGTTGGTGGCGAACAGGTGCCGCGCATCGATGGCGCGCAGGCCGGCGTCGCGCGCCTCGTCATACGCGATCGACGCCACCAGCCCGACGCCCATGCCCAGCTCGACATACGTCTTGATCACGTCGGCGTCCATCGCCGCCAGCACCACGTTCGGGACCAGCGCGTGGCGTGCGAACGCCTCGTCGATGTGGCTGCGGCCGGTGTAGCCGCCCTCATACGTGATCAGCGCGAACTCGGCCAGCCGCGGCAGCGTCAGCACCACGCCCCGATCAGCCTCCTGCGCCAGCACATGGCCGCGTGGCACGACGACCGCATGCGACCAGCTATAGCAGGGCAGCGCCACCAGCGCCTCATAGCTCGCCAGCGCCTCGGTGGCGATGCCGATGTCCGCCTCGCCGTCGAGCAGCATCTGCGCGACCTGCCGCGGCGAGCCTTGGTGGAGTTGCAGCACCACGTCCGGGTGCGTGGCGCGGAAATCGCGCACGGCGGGTGGCAGGGCGTAGCGCGCCTGCGAGTGCGTGGCGGCGATCGTCAGCGTGCCGCGGTCCTGCGCGGCGAAGTCGGCGCCGGCCCGCCTGAGGTTGTCCGCCTCGACGAGCAGCCGCTCGACGATCGGCAGCACCACCTCGCCCGGCGGCGTGAGCCCGGTGAGCCGCTTGCCGGCGCGCACGAAGATCTCGACGCCGAGTTCCTCCTCCAGTTCGCGGATCTGGCGACTGACGCCGGGCTGCGACGTGTGCAGGACAAGGGCGACTTCGGTGAGGTTGAAGCCCTGGCGGACGGTTTCGCGCACGGAGCGCAGTTGCTGGAAGTTCACCGGGCGATTATTCCGGCGTTCGCTTCATCGGAAAACAAATCAGATCGACTATCCACATGCGGAAAACAACTATCGATGACGGCGGGCGGCGCTATGGTTCAGGCTCGTGCCGCCCTGCCCGCCCCGGATGCCCCTGAACGCTGCTGCCACCGTCGTTTCCCTGTCGCCCGTCTCGGCGGATCTCCTCGTCCGGGGTGTGCTGCTGGGGGTGCTCGGCCTGCTCGCTGCCGTGCTGTGGCGGGACCACCGCCATGCGCCGACAGGTCGGACCGGCCGCTGGCTCGCGCTGGGGCTGTGCGGGCAGGTGATCGGCGCGATACCGTCGTTCGAAGCTGCCGTTCCCGCCCGCTGGCAGGCGCCGCTGGTCGGGGTGTCGGTGGCGAATGCCATGCTGTTCTGGCTGCTGCTGCGGACGCTGTTCGACGACGGGTTCGTGCTGCGCCGTCGGCATGCCGGGTTGTGGGCGGTCGTGGCGGCGCTGGGCAGCCTGCCTTGCCTGCACCTGCTGCCCGAGGCATCGCCCGGCGCGGCGCTGCTGGCCCTGGTGCCACGCGGAATGCCGGTGCTGTGGGCGGTGCTGTCGGCGGGGGTCGTCGCGCTGTCGTGGTCGGGTGACCTGGTGGAGGGCCGGCGGCACCTGCGCGGCCTCGTCGCGGGCTGGGGCATCGCGTACACGCTGGGGATGGCGGCGGTGCGGTGGCAATCGCCAGGCGGGCGGCTGTCGGCGCCGGCGGCACTGGTGGACGTGCTGCTGTTGCTCGCGGTGGTCGTGGTGCTGGCGTGGCACCTGCTGCGCATCGACCTGGGTGCGCTGGGACAGCCAGCCCGCACCGTCAGGCCGGCCACCGCCGCGCCAGTGTTGCCGACCGGGCCAGTGCCCACCGACGATCCACCACCCGGCCCAGCCACCTCGACTGCACGCCCGACCACCCCCGCGCCGTCCATCGACCCGATCGACGAACGACTGGCCACAGCGCTGGCGCGGCTCATGACGCACGAACGGGCGTTCTGCCTGGAAGACCTGTCCCTGGGCGAACTGGCCCGCCGCTTGGCCGTGCCTGAGTACCGGCTGCGGCGCCACATCAACCAGCGCCTGGGCCACCGCAACTTCAACGCCTTCATCAACCAGTACCGCTTGCAGGAAGCGCGGGCCGCGCTGCAAGACCCCGCCCGGCGGGAAGAATCGATCCTGGGCATCGCACTGGCCTGCGGCTTCCAGTCGATCGGCCCGTTCAATCGGGCATTCAAGGCCGACGCCGGCTGCACGCCGACCGAATTCCGGCGCCAGAATCTGGTCGATTCCTGAAATCGACCAATCCAAACTTGTAGCCCGGCAGGTCGGCGCTTCGCCCGGCAGGTTTCGGCCAGACCGGCGCATCCGGTTCCGGCAAGGTAGCGGCTATCCCTGTCACCTGCCCCGGAGTTCCCCATGCCCGTCTCACCCCGCCGCCTCGGCCGACGCCTGCTGACCGCCAGCCTGGCCCTGCTGTCCCTCGCCGCCCACGCCATCGGCCTGGCCACTCTGCCGGCCACCGCCGAGGATGGCCCCGTCACGCTGCACTACCCGAGCACCGGCACCGAACGCCCGGTCCGGCGCGGCCCGTTCGTCCAGCCCTGGGCCGTCGAAGGCGAGGTGGCCCCCGGCAACGGCCGACTGGTGGTCATCTCGCACGGCTCCGGCGGCGCACCCTGGGTGCATGCCGACCTGGTGCGACGGCTGGTCGAGCAGGGGTTCGTCGTGGCCCTGCCGGAGCACCGCGCCGACAACCACCACGATGGCCGCGAACAAGGCCCGCAGAGCTGGACCCGGCGCCCGGCCGAGGTGTCCCGCGCCATCGACGCCGTGGGGCGCGACCCCCGGTTCCAGTCGCTCCGGCTGGACAAGGTCGGCGTCTACGGCATGTCGGCCGGCGGGCACACCGCACTGACGCTGGCCGGCGGGCGCTGGTCCCCGGCGGGCTTCTCGCGGCACTGCGAAGCCCACCTGACCGAGGACTTCCACTTCTGCGTCGGCCTGCACACGCGCCTGAGCGGCAACGTGTTCGACAGCCTCAAGCAATGGGTGGCACTGGCCGTGATCCGCCACCGCTACGCCGCCGACGACACGCCGCGCACCGACACCGACCCGCGGGTGGCCGTGGTCGTGGCGGGGGTGCCGGCGGCAGCGGACTTCGATCCGGCGTCGCTGGCCACGCTGTCCGTGCCGACCGGGCTGGTGACGGCCCGCGATGACCGCTGGCTGTCGCCCCGCTTCCACAGCGACCGGGTGCTGTCACTGTGTGCGGCGTGTGCGCATCTGGCCGATCTGCCCAAGGGCGGGCATGGTGCGCTGCTGTCGCCGCTGCCGCCGCATTTCACGGGGCTGCTGGGTGATCTGCTCAACGACCCGGCCGGGTTCGATCGACAGGATCTGATGGCGATCGATCAGAGGATCGGGGCGTTCCTGGCGCGACACCTCCTGGGCGAGTGAGGCCCCTTGCCCGCTCTGGCACACTGAAACCCATGTCCACCGCGCCGACCACCCGCCCCGAGTCCCTCACCATCGCCTGCCTGTGCGCGGGCTGGTGCGTCGCCTGCCAGGCTTACGTCACCACCTTCGCGCAGGTCGCGCAGGCGCACCCGGACGTGCGCTTCGCCTGGATCGACATCGAGGACCACAGCGACGCCCTCGGCGACGAGGCGCTGGACATCGAGAACTTCCCGACCGTGATGGTGCTGAAGGGGCATCAGCCGCTGTTCCTCGGCACCGTGATGCCGCACGCGGGAACGCTGGAGCGCATGGTTCAGGCAGCGCAAGACGGATCACTGGACGGCGCCACAGTGCGCACGGCACTGGCCCGGCCAGTGGCTGAACTGGCCGTGGCGCTTCAGGGCGTGGCGACGGCGCCGTAGCGCACGCTCAGCGACACCGTCGAAGGCTGCGCCGGCAGACCCGCCAGATGCGCGTCGTCCGCCCAGGCTTCGATCTCGACCCGCCCCGGACCGCGCCAGTACAGCCGGTTCACGCCGGCATTCGGAATGGCGCACACACGCGCGCTCGACAGCGACTGCCCGCGCACCGTGCGCCAGACCATGTCCAGCACGCCGCCGTGCGTCACCACCAGCACGCGCTGGCCGACATGCGCCGCCGCCAGTGCGTCGAGCGCCGACCAGACCCGCGCATGGAAGTCCCGCACGCTCTCGCCGCCGCCGGGCAGCGCGAAATCAGCGTCATGGCGCACCCACTGCGTCCAGAGATCCGGGTGCCGGTCGAGCACGTCGCCGACCTCCAGCCCCTCGAACACGCCAAACGCCTGCTCACGCCAGCCGGCATCGGAATGCATCGCCAAGTTGAGTCGCTGCGCGATCGGTGCCGCAGTGGCACGCGCCCGCGACAAGTCGCTGACCACGCCGACATCGAAGCGTTCCCCCGCCAAACGCTCGCCCAGCCGCTCCGCCTGCAGCAGCCCGACCGCGTTGAGCGGCACGTCCATCTGCCCCTGGAAGCGGTGGACACGGTTCGAGTCGGTTTCGCCGTGACGGATGAGGGTGAGGTGCGCCATGCGGTCGAGTATGCGCCGGGGTGGTGCTGCTATATTCCCGCCGACCCGCACCGACCCCGTGCGTTTTGTTGATGTTTTTTTGATTTTCCCCACCGAGAACCGATCATGGCCGACGCAACCGACACGTTCGACACGCAAGAACAACCCGTGTTCCAGATCCAGCGCGTGTACCTGAAAGACCTGTCGCTCGAACAGCCGAACTCGCCGCAGATCCTGATCGAGCAGGGCCAGCCCGCCGTGGACATCAACCTCGGCGTCGAGGTCGGCCCCGTCGCCGATGGCATCTACGAAGTCTGCGTGACCGCCACCGTCACCACCAAGCTTGGCGACCGCACCCTGTTCCTGTGCGAAGCCAAGGAAGCCGGCATCTTCGAGATCCGCAACATCGACCCCGAGCAGATGCAGCCGATCCTGGGCATCGCCTGCCCCGGCATCGTCTATCCGTACCTGCGCGCCGTGGTGGCCGACACGATCACCCGCGCCGGTTTCCCGCCGGTGCACCTGGCCGAAGTCAACTTCCAGGCCATGTACGAAGCGCAGCAGCAGCAAGGCCAGCAGGCACTCAATAGCTGATCGCTGACTCGCTGACTGGTTCGCGCGATGCAGATCACGGTGCTCGGCGCCGGTGCCTGGGGCACCGCGCTGGCGGCGCAGGCCGCCACCCGCCATCCCACGGTCCTCTGGGCCCGTGACGACCACCAGGCCCGCGACATCGCGGCCTCGCGGTGCAACGCGCGCTACCTGCCCGGTGTGGCCTTGCCGGCTGCACTGGCACTCACCTCGGATTTTTCCGGCGCCGTCGCCCATGCCGGGCTGGCGGGGCTGGTCATCGTGGCCACGCCCACCGCCGCGCTGCGCGAGATGCTGCAGCGCCTGCCGGACGGCACCGCCACGCTCTGGCTCAGCAAGGGCTTCGAAGCCGGCACCGGTCTGCTCGGCCACGAGATCGCCCGACAGGCGGCCCCCGGTCTGCGCGCCGGCGTGCTCAGCGGACCAAGCTTCGCGCTCGAAGTCGCCCGCGGCCAGCCGACCGCGCTCGTCGCCGCCAGCCAGGACGCCGCGTTGCGCCAGGCCGCGGTGGACGCGCTGCACGGCCCGACACTGCGCGTCTATTCCTCCACCGACCCGGTCGGCGTCGAAGTCGGCGGTGCGGTGAAGAACGTGCTGGCGATCGCCACTGGCATGGCCGACGGACTGGCGCTCGGCCTGAACGCCCGCGCCGCGCTGATCACCCGCGGGCTGGCCGAGATGACCCGGCTCGGGCTGGCGCTCGGTGCGCAGGTCGAGACCTTCATGGGCCTGTCGGGTCTGGGTGACCTGGTGCTGACCGCCACCGGCGACCTCTCGCGCAACCGCCGCGTCGGCCTGCAACTCGCCGAGGGCAAGACGCTGGCCCACATCCTCGAATACCTCGGCCACGTGTCGGAGGGCGTCTACAGCGCCCGCACCGTACACGACCGGGCGCAGGCGCTGGGCGTGGACATGCCGATCACGCGCGCCGTGGTGTCAGTGCTGGAAGGTGAACTGACGCCACAGCAGGCCGTGCTGTCGCTGATGCAGCGCGGTGCCCGTGCCGAAATCTGAACCAGCTCAGACCGCGCCGGCGTAGCCGTTCTGGCGCCAGGCCTCGAACACCGTCACCGCCACCGCATTGCTCAGGTTGAGGCTGCGCTGCTCCGGCCGCATCGGCAGTCGCACGCGCTGCGTGTCCGGAAAGGTGTCGCGCAGCGCGGGCGGCAGGCCGCTCGTCTCGCAACCGAACACCAGCCAGTCGCCCGGCTGCCAGGCCACCTCGGCAAAGGGCCGGCTGCCGCGGGTGGTCAGCGCGAACATCCGCGTCCGGTCCGGCGTGCAGTCGGTGATCAGCGCCTCCCACGACGCATGGCGGCGCACTGGCGCGTACTCGTGGTAATCCAGCCCGGCACGGCGCAGCAACTTGTCATCCATCGAGAAGCCGAGCGGCTCGATCAGGTGCAGCTCGCAGCCGGTGTTGGCCGCCAGCCGGATCACGTTGCCGGTGTTGGGCGGAATTTCGGGGTGGACAAGGACGATGCGGAACATGGCGCGGTGCAGCGAAACAGCGGGCGGTCAGGGGGCCGCATCATCGCTCACCGTGCGCGCGAGCACCCAGGTCTGCACATGGACCACCCCGGCGCGGCGCAGGGTCGCGGCCA
>JBEEMX010000110.1:0-8942 GCA_041192465.1 Pseudomonadota bacterium
CGTTTATCACGTCTGAGGCGCAGCCATGGCCTACAACATCGCATTGCAATTCGAAGACGGGGTGACGCGGATCATTCCGTGCGAGGCGACCGAACTGGTGGCCGATGCCGCCTATCGCCAGAAGATCAACATCCCGCTCGATTGCCGTGACGGCGCCTGCGGCACCTGCAAGTGCCACTGCGAAAGCGGCGAGTACGAAATGGGCGAGTACATTGAAGATGCGCTCGCCGAAGACGAGGCCGCCAAAGGCTACGTGCTCACCTGCCAGATGCGGCCGAAGTCCGACTGCGTGATTCGTGTGCCGGCGTCTGCCGCCTCGTGCAAGACCGAGGTCGGATCACACGGTGGCAAGCTGGCGAAGATCGCACGCGACTCGGCCACCACGGTGACGTTCTCGCTGCAGGCCGAGCGGCCCCTGTCCTTCCTGCCCGGCCAATACGTCAAGCTGCAGGTGCCTGGCAGCAAGGAAACGCGCTCTTACTCGTTCAGCTCCGCGCCGAACCAGACCGAGCTGTCATTCCTGATCCGCGACGTGCCGAACGGCCTGATGAGCACCTACATGCGCAGCAAGGCCACCACCGGCGACTTCATGATGTTCGCCGGCCCCTATGGCAGCTTCTACCTGCGCCCGACGATTCGCCCGATCCTGATGCTGGCCGGCGGCACCGGGCTGGCACCGTTCCTGTCGATGCTGCTGTGGATCAAGGACAACCCGACTGACCAGCCGATCACCTTGGCCTACGGCGTCAACTCCAACGCCGACTTGGTCGAACTGGGCACCCTGGCCGAACTGAAGTCGGTGATCCCGAATTTCGACTACTTCACCGTCGTGGTGGACCGTGAGAGCGGTCACCCACGGCTGGGCTACGTGACGGATCACCTGTCGCCCGGTCAGCTCAACAGCGGCGACATCGATGTCTATGTGTGCGGCCCACCGCCGATGGTTGACGGTGTGCGCAAGTGGATGACAGGGGTGGGTGTCACGCCGAAGAACTTCCTGTTCGAGAAGTTCTCGTCGGCCAACGAGGCGACCACAACATGACACGCGGCCAACGATTTGCGAACAAGGTCGTCATCGTCACCGGTGCGGCCCAGGGCATTGGCCGCGGGGTCGCGCTCGGGATCTGCGCCGAAGGCGGCACCGTGCTGGCGGTGGACCGCTCCGAACTGGTCCACGAGGTCGTGCAGGAGATCGTCGCGGCAGGCGGCAAGGCGGCCGCCTTCGAGGCCGACCTTGAGACCTTCGCGGGTGCGCAGGGCATGGTCGACGAGGCGCTGAAATTGTTCAAGCGCGTGGATGTGCTGATCAACAACGTCGGCGGCACGATCTGGACCAAGCCGTATGACCAATACGGCGAACAGGAGATCGAGAAGGAAATCCGGCGCTCGCTGTTCCCGACGCTGTGGTCCTGCCGTGCGGTGCTGCCCTTCATGGTCAAGAAGAAGAAGGGCACGATCGTCAACGTCTCGTCGATCGCCACGCGCAGCATCTACCGCGTGCCTTATGCGGCAGCCAAGGGTGGCGTGAATGCCTTGACGGCATCGATCGCGATGGAGCAGGCCGGCAACGGCATCCGCATCAATGCCACGGCACCCGGTGGGACCGAAGCGCCGCCGCGCAAAGTGCCACGCAACACGGCCAAGCCGACCGCAAAAGAGAACGCCTGGTACCAGGGCATCGTCGAGCAGACCAAAGAGTCGAGCTTGATGCACCGCTACGGAACGCTGGACGAGCAGGTGGCGCCCATCCTGTTCTTTGCATCAGACGAATCGTCCTACATCACCGGGTCGGTTCTGCCGGTCGGCGGTGGTGACCTCGGCTGACGAACTTGGCTGATTTTGAGCGCAAACAACACATAACCGGAGACATTCATGCGACAGATCGATGTTCACAAGATTGCTGACGAAGCCAAGTTCAACGGCTTCCACGGCTTGGTGCTGTTCTGGTGTGCCCTGATCATCATTTTTGACGGTTACGACCTGGCCGTGGCCGGGATCGCGCTGCCGTCGATCATGAAACAGATGGGGGTCGACGCCACCAAGGCGGGCTTCATGGTCAGCGCGGCGTTGTTCGGGATGATGTTCGGTGCGATTTTCCTCGGCACCATTGCCGACAAGATCGGCCGCCGCAAGGCCATCGCGATCTGTATCGCGCTGTTCAGCGTGTTCACGGCGGCCGCCGGCATGACGAGCGACCCGGTGTGGTTCAGCGTGACGCGTTTCCTCGCCGGCCTGGGCATCGGCGGTGTCATGCCCAACGTCGTCGCGCAGATGACCGAGTACTCGCCGAAGAAGATCCGTTCGACCATGGTCACGCTGATGTTCAGCGGCTATGCGGTCGGCGGAATGCTCGCTGCCGTGCTCGGCAAGGGGCTGATCGAGACCTACGGCTGGCAGTCGGTCTTCCTCGCGGCCGGGCTGCCGGTGGTGCTGATCCCGTTCATCCTGAAGTCGATGCCCGAGTCGATGCCCTTCCTGCTCAAGCAGGGGCGCCATGACGAACTCAAGGCGATCGTCGCGCGGCTTGCGCCTGATTTCCGTCCGACGACAAGCGACCACTTCGCGTTGCCCTCGGAAGACAAGGCCGACAACGCCACCGTGGGGCACCTGTTTCACGATGGCCGAGGGTTCAGCACGCTGATGTTCTGGACCGCCTTCTTCATGTGCCTGTTCATGGTGTACGCGCTCAGTTCGTGGCTGACCAAGCTGATGGCCGGTGCCGGCTACAGCCTCGGCTCGGCACTGACCTTCGTGCTGGTGCTGAACTTCGGCGCCATGATCGGCGCAGTGGGTGGCGGATGGCTCGCGGACCGGTTCCACATCAAGTGGGTGCTGTTCTCGATGTACGTGCTGGCCGCCGTGTCGATCACGCTGCTTGGCGTTCCGATGCCGACCGAGTGGCTCTTCCTGGTCGTTGGCCTGACCGGTGCCTCAACCATCGGCACGCAGATCGTCACCTATGCCTACGTCGGCCAGTTCTATCCGATGGCGATCCGTTCCACCGGAATCGGCTTCGCATCGGGGGTCGGTCGAAGCGGCGCGATCCTGGCGCCGATCGTGATCGGCACGCTGGTTGGCATGACCTTGCCGCTACAGCAGAACTTCATCGCGATCGCGATTCCTGCCGTGATCGCCGCAGTTGCGGTGGCGATGATCAACCACAGCCGATCTGCTTCGGCGCGGAAGTGATGCTCGAGAGATTCCCAGGAGACAACATGGCTGCATTGATGAAAATCGTTCGAACGGGCGCAGGCGCACTGACCTGCCTGCTCGCAGGCGCCGCACTGGCTCAGCCCGCCAGCGTTGCCGAGCGTTTCGGCAAGGACGTTGACGCCCAGGTCGCCCAGCATTACGCCGGTGTGGAGAGTCTGTACAAGGACATCCACGCAAGCCCCGAGCTGGCTTTCGAGGAGGTCAATACCGCGAAGAAACTCGCGAAGGCGCTGCGCGATCTCGGCTTTGAAGTCACCGAGGGCGTCGGCAAGACTGGCGTGGTCGGGCTGCTGCGCAATGGCACGGGGCCAACCATCATGGTGCGCACCGAACTCGATGCGCTGCCGATGGAGGAAAAGACCGGTCTGCCCTACGCCAGCAAGGTCAAGACGATCTATCTCGGCAAGGAGACCTTCGTCGCCCACAGTTGCGGTCACGACATCCACATGGCGAGCTGGGTCGGCACGGCCAGAACCCTGGTCGGCCTGAAGGACCGCTGGAAGGGCACGCTGATGTTCGTCGCCCAGCCCGCCGAGGAAACGCTCGGCGGCGCGAAGGCGATGCTGGCCGACGGCCTGTTCACGCGCTTTCCGAAGCCAGACTTCGCGTTCGCCTTGCACACCTGGCCGATGGCTTACGGCGATGTTGGCTTCAATGTCGGCGCGGTCACCTCCAACTCCGACGCATTCGAGGCGCAATTCCTCGGCCGTGGCGCGCATGGCTCGGCACCGGACAAATCAATCGACCCGGTGCTCGTCGCCTCGCGCTTCATTGTCGACGTGCAGAGCGTGATCAGCCGTGAAAAGGATCCCTTCCAGTTCGGCGTATTCAGTGTCGGCTCGATCCAGGGCGGAACCAGCGGCAACATCATCCCCGACAGCGTGACGCTGCGCGGAACGATCCGCAGCTACGACCCTGCGGTGCGCGCGAAGATGCAGGACGGCATCCGGCGCACCGCGAAGGCCGTCGCGGCGATGGCCGGGGCACCCGAACCAGAGATCAAGATCATCGCCGGCGGCGACGCCGTGATCAACAACACCGCGCTCGTCGAGCGCACCGAGGCGACACTGAAGGCGGCGCTCGGTGGCTGGGTAAGGCGCCTGCCACCGATCACGCCGAGCGAGGACTTTGCCGAGTACGTCGGCGCCGGCGTGCAGTCGATGTTCTTCCTCGTCGGCGTGCTTGACCCGAAAGACGTTGCCGAGTCGTTCAAGCCCGGCGGCAAGCCGCTTCCGGGCAACCACTCGCCGTTCTTCGCGCCGCTGCCCGAGCCCTCGATCAAGACCTCGGTCAAGGCGATGAGCCTGGCAGTCCTGACGGCGCTGCAGCGCTGACGAACGGAACGCTGTCATGGCCCATCAAGTGACCATCGACAACACCGGCGAAGTGTTCTGTTGCACCGAGGACGTGCATGTGCTCGCGGCGATGGAAAAGGCCTGCTGCCACGGCATTCCGGTCGGCTGCCGCAACGGTGGTTGCGGTGCCTGCAAGGTGCGCATCAAGGCCGGCAACTTCCACACCAGGAAGATGAACCGCGCGGTGGTCAGCGCAGCAGAAGAAGCCGATGGCTGCGTGCTGGCCTGCAAGCTGTATCCACAAGGCGACCTCACCGTGAAGGCGCTGGGCCGCGTCTGGGGTGCCGGCACAGTCCGCAAGAGCGCATCTTTCAGTCTCGATTTCACGAGACCAGCAGTTGTTTCTCAACCCGACAAGGAGACATGAAATGGCAAACACCGGTGTTCTGCGCCCAGGGCATGTGGCGATCCGCGTGCTCGAACTTGAGCCCGCACTCAAGCACTACAAGGACGTTCTCGGCCTGATCGAGGTGGCGCGTGACGAGAAGAAGGGGCGTGTGTTCCTGAAGGCCTGGGACGAGCATGACCACCACAGCGTGGTGCTCCGTGAGGCCGACGAGGCGGGCATCGACTACATGGGCTGGAAGGTCGACTCGCCGGCGACGATGAAGAAGCTCGCTGGCGACATCGAGACGTCGGGCTTGTGCAGCGATCTCGAATGGATTCCGGCGAACGAACATCCCAAGACCGGCGAGCGTTTCCGCTTCACGATCCCCACCGGCCACGTGATGGAGTTGTTCGCCGAGAAGGAAAAGCTCGGCAACAACTGCGGCACCGATGGCCCCAACATCAACCCCGATCCCTGGCCGGACGGATTGACGGGCATCGCCCCGTCGCGTTTCGACCATTGCCTGCTTTACGGCGACGACCTCGATGGCACGGTCAAGTTGTTCACCGAAGTGCTGGGCTTTGGCATTGCTGAGCAGGTCATGGCGGGGCCCGACAAGAGCTTCATGATCGGCGCCTTCCTGTCGTGCTCGAACAAGGCCCACGACGTCGCCTTCATCCGCCAGCCGGTGAAGGGCAAGCTGCACCACATTTCGTTCGAACTCGGCAGCTGGGAGAAGGTGCTGCGCGCAGCCGACATCCTGTCGCGCACCAAGACCTCGATCGACATCGGCCCGACCCGCCACGGCATCACGCGCGGCGAGACGGTGTACTTCTTCGACCCGTCCGGCAACCGCAATGAGGTGTTTGCCGGCGGCTACATCTACTACCCCGACAAGCCGGCGATCACTTGGTACGACGACTCGATCGGGCCGGCGATTTTCTATCACGACCGGACGCTCAACGAAGCCTTCCTGTCGGTGTTCACCTGATGAAGATCGCCCTTTCCCAGGACGTGGTGCATTGGGAAGCGGCTGCCGCAGCAGTCGCGGCAGCAGCCCGCTGTGCAGACGAGGCCGGCATCAAGGTCAACATCGCCGTCGTCGATTCGAGTGGCAATCTGGCAGCCTTTCTGCGCATGCCTGGGGCCTTCCTCCATTCGATCGACATCGCGATCGACAAGGCCTATACGGCGGCCAGCTTTGGATTGCCCACGGCCGCCTGGACCGAGGCGCTGGCGACCCATTCTCCGGCCGTGCGAAACGGTCTTCCCATGCGCCCGCGCATGGTGTGTTTTGGCGGCGGTTTGCCGCTGCGCCATGAAGGCCGCTTGATCGGTGGCATCGGCGTCTCCGGCGGATCGGAACTCGAGGACGAAACCTGCGCCCGTGCGGGACTGAGCGCAATCGGTTTGGACCACTGAAAGGACAGTCATGAGCAAAGACATTCTGAATTTCATCAACGGCGAGTACGTCAGAAACGCCAGCGGCAGGACCTACGAGAAGCGCAATCCGGTCGACAACTCGCTGATCGGCACGGTCTACGAGGCCGGCAAACCGGAGGTAGATGCCGCGGTTGCCGCAGCACAGGCTGCGTTGCATGGCCCCTGGGGCAAGCTGTCGGTGGTCGACCGCTGCAAGATGCTTGATGGCCTGGTTGACGAGATCAACCACCGGTTTGACGACTTCCTGCAGGCCGAGATTGCCGACACCGGCAAGCCCGCGCACCTGGCCTCGCACGTGGACATTCCGCGTGGCGCCGCCAACTTCAAGGTCTTCACCGACACGATCAAGAACGCCTCGACCGAGTCGTTCGAGATGGCCACCCCGGACGGCAAGACGGCGCGCAGCTACGGCGTGCGGGTGCCGCGCGGCGTGATCGCCATCATCTGCCCCTGGAACCTGCCGCTGCTGCTGATGACCTGGAAGTGCGGCCCGGCCATGGCCTGCGGCAACACCGTGGTGGTCAAGCCGTCCGAGGCCACACCGAGCACGGCCACGCTGCTCGGCGAGGTGATGAACAAGGTGGGCATACCCAAGGGCGTCTACAACGTCGTCAACGGCTTCGGCGTGGAATCCGCCGGCTCCTTCCTGACCGCCCACCCGGACGTCAACGGCATCACCTTCACCGGCGAAACCAGGACTGGCACCGCGATCATGAAGGCCGGCGCCGACGGCATCCGTCCCGTCTCGCTGGAACTCGGTGGCAAGAACGCCGCGGTCGTGTTCGCCGACTGCGATTTCGACAACACCATCGCCACCGTGACACGTTCGTGTTTCGAGAACGCCGGCCAGGTCTGCCTGGGCACCGAGCGCGTGTACGTGCAGCGCCCGCTCTTCGACAAGTTCGTTGCCGCACTGAAGGCGCAGGCCGAGAAGATGAAACCGGGCCGCCCGTTCGATGCCGACACCAAGATCGGCCCGCTGGTCAGCAAGATCCACCAGAAGAAGGTGCTGGGCATGTACCAGAAGGCCAAGGACGAAGGCGCCAACATCGTCTTCGGCGGTGGCATCCCCGACATGCCGGATGACCTGAAGGACGGCTGCTGGATCCAGCCGACGATCTGGACCGGCCTGCCGGAGACCGCGACCGTCGTCACCGAGGAAATCTTCGGCCCCTGCTGCCACATCCAGCCCTTCGACACCGAAGAGGAAGTGCTGACGATGGTCAATGCCAACCGCTATGGCCTGGCCACGTCCATCCACACGCAAGACATCGGCCGTGCGATGCGCCTGGCGTCTGCCATCGAGGTGGGCCTGTGCTGGATCAACAGTTGGTTCCTGCGCGACCTGCGCACGCCGTTCGGTGGCTCCAAGCAGTCGGGCATCGGCCGTGAAGGTGGCCTGCACTCGCTGGAGTTCTACACGGAACTGCGCAACGTGATGATCAAGTACTGACCCCGCGCCAGACCACAACAGGCCCGACACCATGGACAAAGCAAAGATTCAGCACTACGGCGACGAGCTTTATCAGGCGCTGCTCGACCGCAAGCCGGTCGATCCACTGACCGATCGCGAACCGTCGATCACGATCGAAGATGCCTACCAGATCCAGTTGCGCATGATCCAGCGCCGGCTCGATGCCGGCGAGACGATCATCGGCAAGAAGATCGGCGTCACCAGCAAGGTCGTGATGGACATGCTCAAGGTCAACCAGCCGGACTTCGGCCAGATGACTTCGGGCATGGTCTTCAACGAAGGCGAGGCGATCCGTACCGATTCGATGATCGCGCCCAAGGCCGAGGCCGAGGTGGCCTTCGTGCTGAAGAGCGACCTGATGGGCCCCGGCGTCACGGCCGCTGACGTGCTGCGCGCCACCGATTTCGTCGTGCCGTGCTTCGAGATCGTCGATTCGCGCATCCGCGACTGGAAGATCAAGATCCAGGACACCGTTGCCGACAACGCCTCCTGCGGCGTGTTGGTGCTCGGTGGCGTGCGCCGCAGTCCACGCCAGCTCGACCTGGCGCTGGCCGGCATGGTGCTGGAGAAAAACGGCGAGATCGTCAGCACCTCGGCCGGCGCCGCGGTGCAAGGCTCACCCGTCAATGCAGTGGCCTGGCTGGCCAACACGCTGGGGCGCCTGGGCATCGGCCTGAAGGCGGGCGAAATCATCCTCTCGGGCTCGCAGTCGCCGCTGATTCCGGTGAAGGCCGGCGACAGCCTGCGCTGCGATGTCGGCGGCCTCGGCGGCACCTCGGTGCGCTTCATCTGACATTGGAAGAGAGACCCTCATGAACCTCGATCAGAAGACCATCCTCGCCCTCGCCGAGCACCTCGAGAACGCCGAGCTGCAGGCGCACGAAGTGACCATGATCACCGGCGACTATCCCGACATGGACTGGGACGATGCCTACGCCATCCAGGACGAGATCAAGCGCCGCAAGGAGGCGCGCGGCAACAAGACGGTCGGCCTGAAGGCCGGTCTGACGTCGTTCGCGAAGATGAAGCAGATGGGCGTCACCACGCCCGTGTTCGGCTTCGTCAGCGACTACATGGCGCAGCCCGACGGCGGCGAGATCAAGCACAGCGAGCTGATCCACCCCAAGGT